>JAAYJD010000337.1 GCA_012523135.1 Clostridiaceae bacterium | reverse complement strand
CGTCCATCAAGGTCTCCTGGAGCTCGCGGAGATGGTGTTCGTAGACGCCGCGCGGGCCGGTGTTTTCCCGGATGGCGATGGCGGCGGCGGTGCCCGCGGCCTGCCCGATCGTCGCGCAGGTCGCCATCACGCGCGTCGCGCTCATCGCCGTGTGCGTGACGGAGATGTTACGGCCGGCGAACATCAGGTTGGCGATATTCTTCGAATAGAGGCTGCGGTAGGGGATGCCGAACGGCGACGGCGCCGGGTGGAAAATAGTCGGCTTTTCACGTGAGCGGAACCCGCCCGGATGGTGGTCATCCATCGTCCAGCCGCCATAAGCGACCAGGTCGGGAAAGCGGCCTTCGCTGCGTACGTCGTGCTGGGTCATGACGATGTCGCCGACGTAGCGGCGCGACTCGCGCTTACCGGGCAATATGCCGATCCAGTCGATATCCAGCAGATCGACCGCTTCCGGGTAGTCGCCGCTGTTCTTGATGTAGTCCCAGATGCCATAGGCGATGTCCTGCAGTTCATCGCGGATGTCTTCCGTGTCGGCGATCGAGTCCTGCTCGCCGCCCAGTTCGATATACCAGAAATTCTCGGAGTCTTTGAGCGGATTGGGCTGGCGGTGGGGCAGTTTTTCCCGGGTGATCTTTTCGGCCCAGAACGGAGGGATGAAGATGCGCTTTTCCTGGTGCTCGCGCGTTTGGATCAGGCAGCTCATGCCCATTGTTTTACGATCGGGCTGTTCGGGCGCGATGTCTTCGCCGAATTCACTGCGCCCTTCGCGGCCGCGTCGTGTCTCGGCACCGGTCAGCGGAGCCAGGATGCTGTCGCCGGAACAATCCAAAAAGAGCCTGGCCCGAACCTGGTGGAAGGTTTGGGTGGTCATCTGCCAGCCTTTGACGGCGACGATGCGATCGCCGTCCATTTCGGCGTCCAGGCAGGTGCAGTTGAGCAGGTAGTCCAGGTTTTCCTGGAAGCGGACCTTCTCGTAGAGGATACTGTCCCAGATCGAATAGTTCTGATAAGGGTTGCGGTAATAGTTCTCCAGCATGATCTCCTCAACCAGACCGGTCTCGCGGTTGTTGTCCCCATGCGCGCCGCAGACCCACATGCGGACTTCCGATGACGCGTTACCGCCGAACATCGGGCGCTCCTGCATGATCAGGACCCGGGCACCATGGCGCGCCGCCGCGACCGCCGCGCATAAACCGGCCAGACCGCCGCCGACCACACAGATGTCGGCCTCGTGGGCGATTGTTTGAAGTCCTGGAGTTGAAGCTTGCGGCTTCGTGGTATTTTGTAGTTCGTTTTTCATGGGATAACTCCTTGTGCAGACGATTATCCGTATAATGTAGATGAGATCCGGTGAATAAGGGACCGGGCACAGCTACTATTATACGTGGAGGCGCGAAAAAATGAAGATCATCAAGCTGGAAACCACCTTTATCCAACCGCGTTGGCTGTTTTTGAAAATCCATACCGACGAGGGTTTGGTCGGCTACGGCGAGCCAATCGTCGAAGGCCGTGCCCGGACGGTCGCCGCGGCCGTGCACGAAATGGAAGAATATCTGATCGGCAAGAACCCGCTCGAAATCAACCGCCACTGGCAAATCCTCTACCGCGGCACGTTTTATCGCGGCGGACCGGTTCTGACCAGCGCCCTCAGCGGTGTTGAACAGGCGCTCTGGGACATCAAGGGCAAATACCATGGTGTGCCGGTCTACCAGCTGCTGGGTGGAGCGGTGCGCGATCGCATCCGCGTCTATGCGCACGCCTCCGGCGACACGATTGAATCCTATATCCAGCGGGCAAACGAGCAGATCGCCTTAGGCTTTACCGCGCTGAAGACTTCCTTTTCGGGACCGGTACGCGAGATCGACACACCGGCTTTCGTCAAACGCTGCGTTGAGAAAATTGCCGCGATCCGCGGCGGCATCCCGGACCATGTCGATCTGGCGGTCGACTTGCACGGACGTTTCTCCCCGGCGATGGCCATCCGTCTGGCCAAGGAACTGGAGCCGTTCAACCTGCTGTTTCTGGAAGAGCCCTGCCTGCCGGAAAACGTTGATGCCCTGGCCAAAATCGCCCAATCGACATCGATCCCGATCGCGGCCGGCGAGCGCCTTTTCACGCGCTGGGGTTTTCGCGAACTGCTCGAGAAGCAGGCGGTTGCCGTCGTCCAGCCGGACACCTGCCATTGCGGCGGCATCCAGGAGGCGATCCGAATCGCCAATATGGCCGAAACCTACTACGCGGCGATCGCCCCGCACAACCCGCTCGGGCCCATCTCGCTGGCGGCCTGTTTGCAGGTCGACGCCTGCGTGCCCAACTTCCTTTGCCAGGAGCAGGTCTGTCTGGGCGAAGGGTACCTGAAGGAACCCTTCGAGATCCACAACGGCTTCATCGAGCTTCCCCAGAAGCCCGGTTTGGGCATCGAGTTGGATGAGGATGCTTTGATGGCGAAGCAGTCGGACGGTAGTTGGGTGACACCGCGCTGGTTCCATAAAGACGACGGTTCGTTTGGCGAGTGGTAAAGGATAAAACATAACCAGCACATATTGTACCCTCATCCCTTGTAGATGACGGTTGTCGAGCAGCTTTAATGCTATGGGCATAAGGTTGTGGTGCGTCAGCTGCGCTGTGCGATGGCACGGCGCCAGCTGTTCGCGCCATGTTCTGTTTGGGACTGTTCATCTTTGCGAGACTGATTGCGACGGATTTTCCGGGCT
>JAAYJD010000336.1 GCA_012523135.1 Clostridiaceae bacterium | reverse complement strand
TCCTGCGGCACCTCGACGCTGCCGACCTGGCGCATACGCTTCTTGCCTTCCTTCTGCTTTTCCAGCAGCTTCTTCTTGCGCGTGATATCGCCGCCGTAACACTTGGCCAGGACATCCTTGCGGAAAGCCCGCACCGTCTCGCGGGCGATCACCTTGCCTCCAATGCAGGCCTGGACCGGGATCTCGAACTGCTGGCGCGGGATATTCTCTTTCAGCTTCTCGACCATCCGCCGCGCCCGCTGGTAGGCCTTTTCGCGGTGGACGATAAACGAGAGCGCGTCGACGACTTCGCCGTTCAGAAGGATATCCAGCTTGACCAGGTCAGAATCCTTGTAATTCGAAAATTCGTAATCCAGCGAGGCGTAACCGCGGGTTCTGGACTTGAGCGCGTCAAAGAAATCGTAGATGATCTCGTTGAGCGGCAGCTCATAATGGAGCATGACGCGGGTGACATCGAGGTAGTCCATGGTCTGGAACGTGCCGCGCCGGTCCTGGCACAGCTCCATGATGTTGCCGACATATTCTTTAGGCGACATGATCGTCGCCTTGACCATCGGCTCCTCCATGCGCTCGATCTCAGATGGGTCCGGCATGTTGGTCGGATTGTCCAGCATGATCTGGCGCCCGTCGCCCAGGTAGATCTGGTAGACGACCGAGGGAGCCGTCGAGATCAAGTTGAGTGAAAATTCACGTTCCAGGCGCTCCTGGACGATCTCGTAGTGCAACAGGCCCAGAAAGCCGCAGCGGAAGCCAAAGCCCAGCGCGGCCGAGGTTTCCGGCTCGAAGGACAAGGCGGCATCGTTGAGCTGGAGCTTTTCCAGAGCGTCGCGCAGATCCGGATAATCCGCGCCGTCGACCGGGTAAAAGCCGCAGTAAACCATCTGGTGGACCTTCTTGTAGCCCGCCAGGGCTTTCGCGGCGGGCCGGTTTGCCAGCGTCACCGTGTCGCCGACCGCCGTGTCGCGTACGTTCTTGATGCTGGACACGATATAGCCGACGTCGCCGGCCAGCAGTTCCTCGCACGGCTGGAATGCGCCCGGCCGGAAATAGCCCAGTTCGGTGACGATGAACTCCTTGCCGGTGTGCATCATCTGGATGCGGTCGCCCATCCGGACGGCGCCTTCGTTGACGTTGACATGGACGATGACCCCTTTGTAGGTGTCGTATTTGGAGTCGAAGATCAACGCGCGCAGCGGTGCCTCTTCGTCGCCCTGGGGCGGCGGCAGATACTGGACGATCTTTTCCAGCACCTCGTGGATGTTGATGTTGTTCTTGGCCGAGATCAGAGGCGCGTAAGAGGCGTCCAGGCCGATCACATCCTCGATTTCCTGCTTGACCACCTCGGGCTGGGCCGAGGGCAGGTCGATCTTGTTGATCACGGGCAGAACTTCCAGGTTGGCGTCGATGGCCAGGTAGACATTGGCCAGGGTCTGCGCCTCGATGCCCTGGGCAGCGTCGACCACCAGGATGGCGCCGTCGCAGGCCGCCAGGGTGCGGGACACCTCGTAGTTGAAATCGACATGCCCGGGCGTGTCGATCAGGTTGAGGATGTACACCTCGCCATCGTCGGCCTTGTAGGACAAGCGTACTGCCTGGGCCTTGATCGTGATGCCGCGCTCGCGCTCGATATCCATGTTGTCCAGAATCTGGTCCTGCATCTCGCGCGCGGTCAGCAGGCCGGTCTTCTCGATCAGGCGGTCGGCCAGGGTCGACTTGCCATGGTCGATGTGCGCGACGATACAGAAATTGCGGATTCTTTTTTGTCTTTCAGACGGCATGGATCCGTAGAGCCTCCATTCAATGTAAAAGCGGCCGCTCAGGGCGCGCTGAACGTGCTAAAAGGATAAAAGCGCAGCAGGACGGTCCCGATGATATGGTCCTTCCTGACAGGCCCGAAGCTGCGGCTGTCCAGGCTGACATCCCGGTTATCGCCCATAACGAAATATTCATCGTCCTGGAGCGTCACGTTTTCAAAGAGCAAGTTGCGGACGCGCGTGGTGGTGCCAGCAGACAAATAGCTTTCGTCTAGTTTCTCACCGTTGCGGTAGACCTGCTCGTCGCGGATCTCGATCGTGTCGCCGGGCAGGCCGATCACCCGCTTGATGATGTTCGGGCCGTCCTCGTGCTCCGGCAGGTCCTTGGCGCTGATCGTGATGATGTCGCCGTAGCCGATGCCGCCAAACCACTTGGTCACCTTTTCGACCAGCAGCTGTTCGTTCTGGTGCAGGGTCGGCACCATCGAATTGCCGATTACGGCGTTGCGCTGGATCACGAAAACCACCAGCAGCAGCCCGATCAGCAAGGCCAGCAGGATATACTTGAGCCAGTCGAGCAGTTCAGTCAGCCAGTCACCCGGCTGGGCGCCGTCCTGGTTTGCCTGGATACGTGTCCGTTCAGCCATCTGCCGTGTCACGACCTTCCGGCGCCTTCACGCTCAGTTCAAGTTCATCGAGCTGTTTGCGGTCGACCAGGTTAGGTGCGTCGGTCATCAGGCAAGCCGAGGTCTGGACCTTGGGGAAGGCAATGACATCCCGGATGCTGTCGCTTGCGCTCAGCAGCATCACGATGCGGTCCAGGCCGTAGGCCAGGCCGCCATGCGGCGGAACGCCGTACTGGAACGCCTCCAGCAAAAAACCGAAGCGGCGCCAGGACTCTTCCCGGGACATGCCCAACAAAGAAAACATGCGCTGCTGCAAGGCCTGGTCGTGGATGCGGATGCTGCCGCCGCCCAGCTCGGTCCCGTTGAGCACGATGTCGTAGGCGCGGGCCCGGACGGCGCCGGGATCCGTGTCGAGCAGAGGCAGGTCTTCCTCCATCGGGCTGGTGAACGGGTGGTGCTTGGCCACGAAGCGCTGGTCTTCCTCGTCGTATTCGAGCAGCGGGAATTCGGTCACCCAGACCAGACGGTATGTGTCGGGCGGGATCAGGCCGCGGCGGCGGGCCACCTCGCAGCGCAGCTGACCCAGGGCTTCGAGCACGACCGGTTCCTTGTCGGCGACAAAGAGCAGCAGGTCGCCGCCGGCTGCGCCGCTGCGCGCCGTCAGGGCGTCCAGTTGCTCCGGGGTGACGAATTTGGCCACCGGGCCGCGCGGTTCGCTGTCCAGCGCCAGCCAGGCCAGCCCCTTGGCGCGGTATGTCTTGACGTATTCGCCCAGGGCGTCGATCTCCTTACGGGTCATCGCCGCTCCGCCGGGCACGGCGATCAGGCGCACGGTGCCCCCGCCGGCCAGGGTGTCGCTGAACACTTTGAACGGGCTGGCGGCCACCAGGTCGGAGACATCGGCAAGTTCCATGCCGAAACGCAGGTCCGGCTTGTCCGAACCGAACCGGCGCATCGCCTCAGCGTACGTCAGTCGGGCGATCGGCAGCTCGATTTCGATGTTCATGACCGTCCGGAACAGTTCGCTCAAGTAGCCCTCGTTGACGGCGATGACATCGTCGACATCGACAAAGGCCATTTCCAGGTCGATCTGGGTGAACTCCGGCTGGCGGTCGGCGCGTAGGTCCTCGTCACGAAAGCAGCGCGCAATCTGCATGTAGCGGTCGTAACCGGACAGCATCAGGAGCTGCTTGAACAGCTGCGGCGACTGCGGCAGGGCGAAGAAACGGCCCGGATAGACACGGCTGGGCACCAGGTAGTCGCGGGCGCCCTCCGGCGTGCTGCGGGTCAGCATCGGGGTCTCGATTTCCAAAAAGCCAGCCCGGTCGAAATAGTCGCGCGCCAGCTTGGCGATACGGTGGCGCAAAACCAGCTTGCGCTGCATGTCCGGCCGGCGCAGGTCAAGGTAGCGGTATTTGAGGCGCAGCGACTCGTTGGCCTGCACGTCCTCCTCAATGTAAAACGGCGGTGTTTTGGCTTCGCTCAGGATGCGCAGTTCCAGGACGCGCAGTTCGACACGACCGGTCGGCATCGCCGGGTTGGCGGATGACCGCTCCTGCAAGATGCCGCGAGCCGCCAAAACATACTCGCTGCGCACTTGCGCCGCCGTGTCGCGCGCCGCTTGCGGACAGCTGTCGTCGACCAGCAGCTGGATTTCACCGCTGCGGTCGCGCAGCGTGATAAAGACCAGCCCGCCCAGGTCGCGCTGCTTGTGGCACCAGCCCATCAGGACCATTTCCTGGCCGAGAGCCGCCTGGTCGATTTCGGCACAGCGGCGGGTCCGTTTCAATCCTGTCATGTTTTCAGCCATGCTTGGCCTCCTGATCGTTGCTTTTATGTCTACGCTTCAAGCAGATGCTGTTCAAGCTGGTCGAGGCGAACCTCGGTTTCAGCGCGCGTTTCCAGGTTGCGAAGACGGCCGGAGCCGCTGGCGGCCTCGTCGTCGCCCAGGACCAGCACGTAACGGGTTCCGCTTTTGCCTGCATACTTCATCTGAGCTTTCAGGCTGCGGCCCAAAAGATCCGTTTCGACCGCAAGCCCAGCTTGACGCAGACGGAAACAGAGGCGGCGGGCCTCATCTTCGTGGTCGCCGGCGATCGCCAGGAAAAGAACCGGAGTTGGCGCGGGCGGCGTTTGGATCCCCTGGGCGTCGAGCTCCATCAGGAGCCGCTCCACCCCCAGGGCGAAGCCGATGCCGGGCGTCGGCGCGCCGCCGACCGTTTCGATCAGGCCGTCGTAGCGGCCGCCGCCGCAGATCGTGCCCTGGGTCCCGACATGCTCCGACACAAACTCGAACACCGTGCGCGTATAGTAATCGAGGCCGCGCACGATGCGCCGGTCGATCACGTAGGACAGGCCAAGTACATTCAACTGGTGCTGCAGGCCGTCGAAATGCGCCTGGCAGTCCGCGCAAAGATGATCAGCCTGGGCCGGTGCCTGAGCTGTGACCGCCTGGCAGCGCGTTTCCTTGCAGTCGATGATGCGCAGCGGGTTGCGCACGAAACGATCCTGGCAGTTGTCACACAGCTGGGGCAGATGCGGCTTGAGCCAGTCGCGCAGCAAGGCCTGGTAGGCCTCCCGGCAGACCGGGCAGCCGATGCTGTTGATGCGAAGCTTCGTTTCCGCAAGGCCCATCTGGGCAAAAAACAGCTGCAGCAAGCTGATCAGCTCGGCGTCGATCGCGGGGCCGGCAGCCCCGATCGCCTCGCAGCCGAACTGGTGGAACTCGCGGTAACGGCCTTTTTGGACGTTCTCGTAACGGAAGGCCGTGATCGCGTAATACAGCCGAACCGGCGACGGCCAGGAGGCCATGCCGTTTTCGACATAACTGCGCACGACGCCGGCGGTACCCTCAGGGCGCAGCGTCAGGCTGCGGCCGCCTTTGTCGGGGAAGGTGTACATCTCTTTTTGCACGATGTCGGTCGTGTCGCCAACCCCGCGCTGGAACAGCTCCGTCTGCTCGAACGTCGGCAGGCGAATCTCGCCGTAACCAAACCGGCGGCAAACATCGCCGAACACATGCTCCGCGTGCTGCCAGGCAGCCGTTTCAGGCGGCAGCAGGTCCCGGGTTCCCTTAGGTGCCGAAAATTTCATGAACCAGTCTCCTCATGCATGTTCCCTCCGGCCTGAGCCTGGAGTTTACCTATTATACATCAAAAGTCATGGTACCGATAGAGGAGCATCGCCAGGACAGCCGGTCCGGCGGTCTCCGCGCGCAGGATGCGTTTGCCCAGCGTCACCGGCAGAATGCCGGCCGCGCGGGCCAAACCGACTTCGTCTTCCGTCAGGCCGCCTTCCGGGCCGATGATCAGGCTGATCGACTTCGGCACAGTGTCATCGTCTTCCCCGAGCGCAGCGCGCAGCGTGCGCGTCCGCTCAAGCTCCCAGGGGATCAGGGCCAGCGCGGCAGCAGAAGCCTGTGCGACGCAGCCGGCAAACATCACGGGCGGGGCCACCTCGGGAACCATCCCGCGGCCGCACTGCTTGGCGGCTTCGGCGGCGATTTTCTGCCAGCGGGCCGTCTTCCGGTCCCGGTCGCGCGCCTGAATAACGGCAATACTGCGCCGGCAGGCGACCGGCACGACGCGGCTGACGCCGAGTTCGACCGATTTCTGGATGATCTGGTCGAACTTGTCGCCCTTGACCAGGCCCTGGTACAGCGTGACGTGGTACACCGGTTCCGTCTGGTTGGGCGTCCGGCTCAAGACAGCCAGTTCGACCCCCTCCGGCGTGACAGCCTCGATCCGGCAGTCAAGATCGGTGCGGGCGCCGTCGCAGACCAGCAGGCTGTCGCCGGACTGCATGCGCAGCACGGTCGCGATATGATAGGCATCCGGCCCGCTCAAGCGCACAGACGGCTGGCCGGCCCCGACGATTTGTTCGATGAAAAAACGCGGCATCCGCTGCTCCTCCCCGTCGTTGTCTGGGGAAATGATAGCATGGCGGCCTTCCGGCCGCAATCCGGCTTGCACCAGCCTGGCCGCTGCCGTTACAATCAGAAGCAACACCAGCGGCACCGCTGGACCTGCGAAAGGAAAATCATGAACGACCCGAGCATACCGACCCTGGCCGACGCCCTGCTGAGCTGGTTCGACCGCACCCGGCGCGACCTGCCCTGGCGCCAGAACCGGACGCCCTACCGCGTCTGGCTGGCCGAAATCATGCTGCAGCAGACCCAGGTTCAGACGGCCATCCCTTATTACGAGCGCTTCCTCAGCCGCTTCCCGACCCTGGCCGACCTGGCCCAAGCCGACGAACAGGCGGTCCTCAAGCTCTGGGAGGGCCTGGGCTACTACAGCCGCGCCCGCAACCTGCTGGCCGCCGCCAGGCAGGTCATGCGCGAAGACAACGGCCAGCTGCCCTGCGACTTCAAAGCGTTGCGCGCATTGCCCGGTATCGGGGACTACACGGCCGGAGCGATCCTGTCGCTGGCCTGCGGCCAGCAGGCGGCCGCCGTAGACGGCAATGTCGTGCGCGTCCTGGCGCGCTGGAGCGGCACCGCGTGGTCAGCCAAGTCCTTGCAGGACCGGCGCCAGGCAGCGGACTTTGTCCTGACTCACATGCCGGCCGGCCGGCCCGGCGATTTCAACGAGGCCCTGATGGACTTGGGGGCGACCGTCTGCCTGCCCCGAGAACCGCGCTGCCCGGCCTGTCCGCTCGCCGGGGGCTGCCAGGCCTATTGCCGCAACCTGACCGCCGCGCTGCCGCTGCGCGACAAAAGCCCGGACGTCCCGACAGAACGGCGCCTGCTGCTGCTCATCGCCGCGCCTGGCTTCTGGCATGTCCGCCAGCGCCCGCCGCGCGGCCTTCTGGCCGGCCTGTTCACCTTTGACTGGCTGGCACCGGATCAAGACCCCCGGGCCTTCCGGACCTGGCTGCAGGGTCAGGACAACGTCCTGGTCCAGCCGCTGCCGTCCCTGACGCACCGTTTCAGTCACCTGGCCTGGCATGTGGACGCCCTGCGTCTCGGCCTTCCCCGGGCCGACCTGGGCGAACTGGCCGCATGGCTGGAAACCGACGGGCCGCAGCCCGATGGACGCTGGGCCGGCCGCCAGGAGCTGCAGCAGCTGCCGTTTCCGGCTGCGGTGGACCAGTACCGGCGCCAGGAACTGGATGAGCCGCCTAAGACAGCATCGCCTTAAGCAGATCGCGCACCTGCTGGGGGTCCGCCTTCTGGCCCGTGCGGCGCATCACCTGCCCGACCAAAAAACCGAACGCCTGCCGTTTGCCAGCCTGGTAATCCTTGATCGCATCCGGGCAGGCGGCCAGCACCGCCTGAACGGCCTGGCGAAGCGCCTGCGGATCGTCCAGCCGGCGCAAGCCTGCCGCATCGACCGCCGCGTCGGGATCCGCGCCTTCGTCCAGGACTTTCTGGAAGACGAGACGGGCCGCGGTCCT
>JAAYJD010000057.1 GCA_012523135.1 Clostridiaceae bacterium | reverse complement strand
TTTCAGGCAAGGCGGCTACATCACCAGGGACTGGTATCCCTGCTTCCTGGCGGCCCGGCGGGGCGGGATGGACTTTGCCACGGCCTACCAAGCGGGGCGCTTCAGCCAGGCGAGCCGTCAGATTTACCGCCTGATCCAGGAGCACGGCCAGGTTCCCCTGCACGAGATCCGGCGCCTGACCGGCTTGGCGGGACCGGTCATCGAACGAGCCCTGATCGATCTGCAAATGGGCTTGTTCGTCACGATTAGCGGTGAGCAGCAAAACATCGCGCCGTCCGGCGCGGCCAGGGGCTGGCCGTCCACCGTCCTGTGCACGACCGAGGCGTTTTGGGACGAGGCGGTTTTTGCCGAGGCGGCGGCCATGACATGGCAGCAGGCAAGCGGACAAATCGCCGAACAGGTGCGAGCGCTTAATCCGGCCGCGTCCGCCGCGCGCATCGCCCGTTTCATCCAGGGGTGACATAGGGATAAAGGCAGCAAGACGGGCAAACGAACAGACGGAGGATCGAGATGGATATTGCCATGAAAGCCGTTCCGGGGTATGTGAACGCCAAACCGGGCATCCAGGTGGGGACCAAGATGGAGGGGCCGATCGTGCGCCAGGCCAATGGCCGGATCGCGCTGGACATGCAGGGGGTTTCGTTCCTGCAGCAGTTGGGTGTGACCTGGGTCATGATTTCGGATCAGCAGGTTCCGGAGCATACCGCCGCGTGCTACCGGGAGATCCGGGACGCGTTGGCTGAGCATGGGCTCAAGATCTACCGGCTGGCGAACAACCAGCTGCACAACATGCCGGCTGTCACCCTGGGCCTGGAGAATCGGGACGAGATGATCGAGCGGTATTTGCAGTACATCTCGGATCTTGGTGCTGCCGGGATCCACTACGCGACCTACGCGCACATGGGCAACGGGATCTGGCGCGGCTGCCAGCGCCGGCCGGTTCGCGGCGGTGCCACGGCCGGAGGTCTTGACCTGCAAGCGCCCAACAACGCCAGGATCTTTGGTTCGTTTGACTGGCCGCTCAGCCACGGCAAGGTCTATAGCGAAGAGGAGCTGTGGGAGAACTACGCCTATTTCATCCGTCAAGTCGTTCCGGTCGCCGAGCAAGCGGGCGTGTTTATCGGCATCCATCCGGATGATCCGCCTGTTTACACGATGGCCGGCGTGCCGCGCTGCATATTCGGGACGTTTGAGGGCTACAAGCGGGCCTTGGAGATTGCCGGCAGCCCCAACATCGGGGTTTGCCTGTGCGTTGGCTGCTGGCTTGAGGGCGGCGAGGCCATGGGGTGCTCGCCGGAAGATTTCATCCGTTACCTTGGCGATCGCAACAAGCTGTTCAAGGTGCACGTGCGCAACGTCACAGCTCCTTTGTCCGCCCCGGGCGGCTTCAATGAGACCTTCCCCGACGCCGGGTATTACAATCTGGTCAATGTGCTGGCCGCATTGGACGAGATCGGCTTTGACGGGGCGATCATGAACGACCATCTGATCGACATGGTCGGCGGTCACTATACCTGCGAAGCCTATTTCACCGCCTATCTCAAGGGCGCGGTCGACGCGGTGCAGAATCACAGGCGATCGTTGCAAATATGACGGGTCGGGCTGCTGGCGTCGAATGGTTATGAACCCATGGCTATCTTGAGCAAGCATCATGAGAAGGAGGGAACACACGATGCACACCATACGCATTGCCGGACACAGGGGCAGCATGGCCGACTTTCCGGAGAACACGCTGGCGTCGTTTCAGGCGGCCATCGATTGCGGCGCGGATATGATCGAAACGGATATCCATATGACCAGCGACAGGCAGCTCGTGCTGATCCATGACCACCGGGTTGACCGGACGACCGACGGGACCGGTCTGGTCCGGGACATGACGCTCGGTGAGATCAAAAAATTGGATGCGGGCAGCCACCTGGACAGCCGCTTCGCCGGTGCCGCCGTCCCCACGCTTGAGGAATGGCTTGATTTGGTCAAAGACAACCGGGCGCTGCAGTTTAATTTCGAACTCAAGGATTACCCGCAGGATTGCGGCCTCGCGATCTGTCATGAGAGCGTGGACCGGACGATGGCCCTGATCCGGTCCTTCGGCCTGGAAGACCGCTGTGTCATCAACAGCTTCAGCGCCCATATCCTGGAATATGTCGACCGGAAATACGATCACGCCTTCAAGCTGCACGGATTCTACCCGTACCGCCTTATGAGCGGGCAGGAAAGGGATCCGTCCGAATACCTGTATTGCGCCTGCATCTTTGACGAAACGCCCTGCCCGCGCAAAACCTGGTTCGATACGCTCCTGTCGCGGAGTATCGAGCCCTGGCTGGGCAGCGCCGTGCGGGCTAAGGCGGATTTCGCGCAGGCGATCCAGTATGGCTGCCGTTTGTTCACGACAAATGAACCGGCCCGGGCGATCCGGATCCTGCAGGAGTTGGGCGTGCGATAAATGCGGAACATGAAACGGGCAGGTCCCTGGCCAGACCATGGCCGGAGACCTGCCCGTTTGAGCAGGTTCAGCAGTTTGTTGTCTTAGCTGATACCGAAGTGCTTTTCTGTTTCGACGATGGCTTCCTCAATGATGTCAAAGCCCTTGAGCAGCATGTCGTCCTCCATGATGATCGGCGGCGAGAGGCGGAGGATGTGTCCGGCCGGCACCCAGGCCAGGCCGCGCGCGAACGCTTTCTGGTAGACCATGCGGCCGGCTTCTTCGAACGGCTCTTTGGTAGCGCGGTCTTTGACCAGCTCCAGGGCCAGCAGGCACCCTTTGCCGCGGGCGTCGCCCAGGATCTTATGCCGGCCCATCATCTCGCTCATGCGTTTGAGGGCCAGATCACCCAGGTGCGCGGAGCGCTCGCAGAGCTGCTCCTCCTCGATGACTTCGATCGAGGCCAGGGCCGCCGCGCAAGCCATCGGGTTACCGCCGTAGCTGGAGGACGCCGAGATCTTCTCGATGCTCTCCTTATACTTGTCGCTGACACACATGGCCGTTACGGGGAAGCCGTTGCCAAAGCCCTTGCCCAAGGTCGTGATGTCCGGGATCGTGTCCCAGTGCTCCATGGCGAACATCTTGCCGGTCCGGCCCATGCAGGTCAGCACTTCGTCGGCGATCAGGAGGCAGCCCAGCTTGTCGCAGAGCTTGCGCAGCTTTTGCATGAAGCCATCCGGCGGAATGACGGAGCCGCCCCAGCCTTGGATCGGTTCGAGGACGATTCCGGCCAATTGGCCGGAAGTCTCGTTGGTGATCATGCTTTCCAGAAAATCGGCGCAGTAGCAGTTGCAGGTTTCCTGCTGCATCTTGAAGGGGCAGCGGTAGCAGTTGGGACGCGGCGCCAGGAAAAAGCCGGGGGCACGGATCCCCTGGGTCTTGTCGACGATGGCCAGGCTGACCGAACCCATGGTTTTGCCATGGAAATCGCGCCAGAAGGAGATGAACTCCATTTTCCCGGTGGCGGCCCGGGCGCAGCGCAAGGCCGCTTCGACGGCTGTCGTGCCGGAGTCATAGAATTGAACGCCGTTCAGGTCACCCTTGGTGATGCTGACCAGCTTTTCCAATAGCTCCATCTTGATCGGGGTCGTGAAATCGTGGCAATTCATCAGCTGGTTGGCATAGCGGGCGACCGCTTCGCTGATCTTGGGGTGGCAGTGGCCCAGGCCGGTGACATAGATGCCGGATGAAAAATCGATGTAGCGGTTGCCGTCGACATCGGTCAGGACGCAGCCTTTGCCGGATTCGAAAACGAC
>JAAYJD010000335.1 GCA_012523135.1 Clostridiaceae bacterium | reverse complement strand
GGCGACGCCATCCCGGAATCTGACCGCGGGTTTGTCAAGCCGGTTTTCAACTTGAACAGCATCGGGCTGCTGCAGTTGATCGGGCAGATGAACCAGGACCAGTTTGCCGGCGACCCGATCCTGGCCGCGGCCGCCGTTGACCCCGGTGCGCTCAACCACGATGCGGAATATGGCCGCGCCTGCCGCAAGCAAGAGGCCGGGGCCAGCTTGTTTTTAACCCAGCCCATCTTTGAGGAGCGGTCGCTCGAGCTGATCCGGCGCATGCGCGAGGCGGGCATGAAGGTGCTGATCGGCCTGATGCCGCTGCTCAACTGGCGCAACGCCCAGTTTCTCAGTCACGAGGTCCCGGGCATCCGCATCCCCGAAGCACTTCTCAACCGCTTCGACCCCGAGCAGGACAAGGCTGAAGCCCAGGCCACGGGCCTGGCGATCGTCCTCGACCTGGCCCGGCGCTTTGGCGCCCAGGCCGACGGCTTTTACCTGATCCCGCCATTCAACCGCAGCGCGCTGATCGGCCAGTTTCTGACCCGGCTGCGCGCGGCAAATCAAACAGAACCTGAAGGAGCGCCCCATGATCTTGATCGCTGAGAACCTGAACAGCTCGATCCCTTCCGTGCAGCAGGCCCTGGCCGACTGGGACGAAAAAGCGCTGACCGCCCTGGTCGCGCGTCTGGATAAGAGTCCGGCCGACTACCTGGATGTCAACGCCGGCATGTTCCAGGACCGGGAGGCCGAGGTCCTGGCCCGGCTGGTCGCCCTGGTGCGCGCGCACAGCGCCAAACCGCTGGTGCTCGATTCGCCCGATCCGGCCGTGCTGGCCCGGGTCTGCCCCGATGCCGGTCCCGGACTGCTGCTCAATTCGATCACGCTGGAAAAACACCGCTTCGAGGCAACGATGGCCCTGGCCCTGGAGCACCAGGCCGGCCTGATCGCCCTTTTGATGCCGGAGGATCATTTCCCCCGCAGCCTGGATGAACGGCTGCAGGCGGCCGAGCAGATTTTCGAGGCAACCGCCCGGGCGGGTCTTCCGCCCGACCGGCTTTTCCTGGACCCGATGATCCAGCCGGTTTCGACCGATGACCAGGCCGGACGCAACGCGCTGCAGGCGATCCGCGCCTTACGCAGCCGCTTTCCCGAAGGGGTTCATCTCGTGGCGGGTCTAAGCAACCTGTCTTACGGCTTGCCGGCGCGGCGCTATATCAACCGCGCCTTCCTGCTCCAGGCAATGGCCTGCGGGCTGGACAGCGCACTCCTCGACACGCTGGATACGGAACTGATGGCCTTGTGCAAGGCGGGTCTCGTCATGGCCGGCCAGGATGAATATTGCCAGCTTTACCTGGAGACGTTCAGGCCGCTTTAAGGCAAGATCAGCGTTTCAGCCCTCATCCAGCGGCCCGACATAGGGATAGTAGACGTAGCCGACCAGGCCATCGTCGGTCTGAATCTGGACCCAATCATCCTGAGGTTCTGACATCTGGACGAGCTGATCACCGTTTTCAAGGGTCGCCAACAGCTGACCGCCGGTGTTCGGCTGGTCGCGCAGGTTCAATCGCCGGGCGGTCACCACCAGCATGACCGGGGGTTCGGTCGGCGTTGGGCTGGCGGTGGGCCTGACCGTCGGGGTCGGCGTGGCCGCGGCCGTCAGCGTCGGGGTCGGTTTTTCGGTTGTCCCGGTCGGATCGGTCTGGCCGGTCTCCGGCTGGCGCGAACCGGCCCAGGCCGCGATCACGATCGCCAGGGCCAGGACGAGCAGGACCGGCAGCAAAATGCGCAGGCGCCAGCGCCTGTCGGCCAGCAGCTGCCGGAAAGACGGCCGCAGCGGCTCCGGGCCTTCCGCTTCATCTTCCATGGTCTCTGAATCGGATTCGTGCTGCTCCTGCCCGGATGGGGTGCCCCGGCGCTTGTCCACCCAGCTTCTGAGCCGCGCGCCCGGCCCGGCCAGTTCCGGCCCGTGCCGCTGATCCGCTTCCTTGTGCAGGACCTCCATCGCCAGCCAGGTCTGTTCCTGCTGGTAGCCGCGCTGGCGCGCAATCTGGAAAAGCTCGCTCATCTTGGCCGGCAGCTGGCGCAGGCCGAGCAGCAAGTCGGCAATTTCCCCCACAGCGAACATCTGGGGCAGGTCCGGCGGCAGCATCAGGATGTAATCGTCCTGGCTGAGCTGCAGCGAATAATAGTGATGGTTCTCGTGGTACGGCTCGTCAAAGACCAGGTCGCGCAAATTGACTGGTTTCAAGCGGCGCAGCTCGCCGTTGCGCAGCAGGTAAAAGCCGTCCGTAACCGGGAGCCAGGCCTGCAAACGGGTTTCGTCAAAGCAGATCATCAGGTCCGGCCGGAGATTGTACTGGACCATCAGGTCATTCAGGTTGGAACTGCCCCGGTGGGCCAGAATGGGCAGAAGCGCCTGCCAGCGGCTGATCTGCTGGCGCTGTTCGGAAAGGCTCGCGGCCAGATCCGGTTCGGCCGCCTGGATGCCGACCACGTACTGGAGCAGGCGGTGGCTGGTCTGGATATGGATGTTCTGCGCTGCGGCAGAAAGCAGGCCAAGATGGGTCCCGTTGATCAGGTAACTGAACTGCTGCAGGTCATCGCTGCTGAAACTGACGGTCATGGCCGTTTTGATCACATCGGTCCCTCCTTGCCCCGCACGGTTGTCCATGCCCATTGTATCGTAAAGCAAACGGTCTGACCACAGCCTGAGCGAATCTGCGGCGATCTATGTTAAAATAGCATCACATGCCCATCTGTCCGGCAAAACTCAGCCTGACGCGCCGGAAACACAAGCAGGAGGAACTGCGCTTTGGATATGCTCGAAAAACTTCAGGACATCCGCAAGAATGTCGCCCGCATCCTGGTGGGGCGCCAGGATACCATCGACCTGCTCATGATCGCCCTGCTCTGCCAGGGCCATGTTCTGATCGAAGATGTGCCCGGGGTCGGCAAAACCACGCTGGCTCAGGCTTTTGCCCGCTCGCTGGATCTGAGCTTCCGCCGCATCCAGTTCACGCCCGACGTGCTGCCCTCGGACATCACGGGCTACAACCTGTACCAGTTCGACCAGCAGGAGATGGTGTTCCGCCCGGGCGCGATCATGAGCCAGGTCATCCTGGCTGACGAGATCAACCGCTCCAGCCCCAAGACCCAGTCCAGCCTGCTGGAGGTGATGGAGGAGCGCCAGGTCACGGTTGACGGCGTCACGCGGCCCGTGCCGCAGCCGTTCATGGTTCTGGCCACCCAGAACCCAATCGAGTTCGCCGGCACGTTTCCGTTGCCGGAAGCCCAGCTGGACCGGTTCCTGATCCGGCTGCGCATCGGCTACCCCAGCCACCAGGAAGAATTGTCGATCCTGCAGCGCCACCTCGATCCGCCCCGCTGGCAGGATCTGGAACCGGTCCTCTCACCGCCTGAGCTGCTCAGCTTGCAGGAACAGTCGCTCCAGGTCAAGGTGGCCGGGCCGGTCATCGAATACATCGCCCGGATCGCGGAAAAGACACGCAGCCACGAATCGATCGCGCTCGGCATCAGCCCGCGCGGCAGCATCGCACTGATGCGGGCCGCCAGGGCAAAGGCGGTTCTGGCCGGACGCGATTTCGTCCTGCCCGACGATGTGCAGCAGCTGGTTTTGCCGGTCTTGCTGCACCGGATCGTCTTGCGTCCCGAAGCGGCCCTGAGCAGCCAGGCGGCCGAACGGCTGCTGCAGGACATGGTGCGGGTCATGCCGGTTCCCGCGGTCACATGAAACACCGCCAGGTCGTCTTTTTCAGCCTGGCGGCGTTTTTCCTGGTCGCCGGCCTGCTGAGCGGCAGCCGCGTCTTCTACGTGCTGCTGTTTAGCCAGCTGTTTCTTGTTTTGGCTACCTTGGCCCTGAACATCTGGGCCGCCATCACGTTCACCTACACCCAGGAACTGAGCGCGCCGCGCACCTTGCGCGGCCGCCCGGTGACCTTGACGCTGACGATTCACAATGAAAAGCCGCTGCCGTTTCCCCTGATGCGGGTCCGCCTGGCGGTGGCCGCGGAGAAAAGCCAGCAGGACCTGGTGTTCAACCTGGCGCCGGACAGCCGCCTGGAGCACCGCCAGGAAATGGCCTGCCCCTACCGCGGGGCCTATTCGGTCGGCATGACCGTCATTGACTTCCTCGACCTGTTTGGCTTGCTGCGCCTGCCGTTTGACATGCGCCTCCTGCCCTATTACCGCCTTAAGCCCCTGCTGGTCTATCCGCGCCTGGTCGAACTCAGCCGGCTGAACATGCCGGCCCTGGACATCCAGCAGTTCACCCGGCACCAGAGCATGACCGACGATCACGACCAGCCGTACGCCATGGTGCGCGGCTACCAGCCCGGCGATTCGGGCAAGCACATCCACTGGAAACTGTCGATGCGCCAGCAGAAGCTGATGACCCGCGTCTACGAGCAGGCGACCGAACCGTCGGTCGAGCTGATTCTCGACCTGCACCGCGGCGGCCATGAAGGCGAATACGCCAGCCAGGCCGAGGATATCTTCTGCGAGACAGCCACGGCTCTTGTCTACTACCTGCTGCGGCAGAACTGGCATCTGCTGATCAGCGGACACGGCCAGCAGCTGCAGCATCTGAGCGGTTCCAGCCTCAAAGACTTTCAGCCGGTTTACCAGTGGCTGGCCTCGGTCCGCTTCGACAGCCGGCGCAGTTTCGTCCAGCCGCTGCGCCAGTCACTCGGTTCCAGCCGCGCCCGCGCCCGGATCATCCTGACCACCCGCATCGAACCCGAGCTGGGCAGTCTGCTCGGTCAGAACCGGCTCAGCCGCACCTCGCTCTACACCCTGATCGCCGGACCGGCCCGCAGCAACCCCAACGAAACGAAGCTGGCCGGATTGTTCCGGCAGTCCGGACTGCCGGTCTGGTTTGTCCATTACGGGGACGACGTGGCCCGCGTCCTGCAAGGTGAATGGTGAAAAACGCGCGTCTGACAGCTCCGGTTGCCGAGTGGACGGTGGACGCCCTGATCACCGTGTTGTTGTCGCTGGGCCTGACCCAGCCGCTGTTTTTCGTGCGCGGCATGGAACTGTCCTGGGCCGGGGCGATCGGGATGGCGCTCGGCGGTGCCGCGCTGGCGGCTTTGCTCAGCAGGCGTTGGTGGCTCGTACCGGCCCTGGCCGCGCTGATTGTGCTGCCGGGATTCTGGATCCTTGACCGGCTGAAGCTGCTGCGCCGCTGGCTGGGCGCGCTGGCTGACTACTTGGACTGGGCCGGACAGCGGCTGCTTTTGGGTGGCCCGGAACCGGACCTGGCCTTCTGGCTTCCCCTGCTGAATTTTCTTATCGTGCTGGCGGTCTGCGCCGCTTTGTTCGCCCTGGTGCGCCGCCTGAACCACCTGCCCCTGTTCGCGGCTATCGCCTTGCTGGTCGATATCCCGTTTCTGCTGGCCTTTCCCGATACGATCGCGCCGGTGCTGCCGACGCTGGCCGGCCTCGCGGTGCTGCTGCCCGCCAGCCTGGTCCGGATCGTCAAGAGCCAGCATCCCAATGCCGTCCTGCCCCGGGCGCCCTTGCAGTGGCTGGCTTTGCCGGTCGCCATCCTGGCCGTGCTGCTGGGGCAGGTGGTCACACCGGCGGATACGAGCCGCTGGCGTCAGCAGGACTGGGTCAACCGCCTGTACGACTTGCGCGATTTCTGGCAGAACCAGACCGGTGAAGGCCGGGGCTGGCAGCCGTTCAGCTTGTCATATGCCGGATTCCAATCTTCCGACGCCCTGGTCGGAGGACCGGTCCGCCCCAGCGAACAGACCTTCATGGATGTCACCATAAGCGAGCCGCTGCTGCTGCGCGGCGTCAGCAAAAGCATCTACACCGGGACCAGCTGGCAATCGCCGCCGCACCAGGTCTACCGCCTGGACAGCCCGCTCTGGCAATTGACCCGGCGCCAGGTCTTCATGACCGATCTGCCGGCCGGCGCCGACGGACGCGCGTTCCTGCAGCAGTACACCCGCGAAGTCAGGCTGTCGATCACCCCCAGGAGCCGGCTGCAGACCAGCCTGTTTTCGGCCGGACGCCTGGAGCAGCTCAGCTGGCCGGACGTGCGCTTCAATCCGCCATATTTTACGGTGGACGGCGACCTGTTCGTCTTTGCCGGCCTGCCCCCGAATCCGGATTACAGCCTGACGGTCACGGTTTTCGACCGCGGCAAGAGTGGATTCGCGGACGCGATCGCAGATTTGCAGGCCGCCGAACGGCGCACGCGCGATCCCTACTGGGCGGCCGTGAAAGCGCGTTACCTGCAAATGCCGGAGGCACTGCCGGACTTAATTTTGGAAACAGCTGCGCGGGTCACCGAAGACGCGGCGGATCCCTATGCACAGGCCGTTCTGCTCGAGCGCTACTTCCAGGAGCAGTTCACCTACACCTTAACGCCGGACTATACCCCCCAGGAGATGGATTTCGTCTTGCATCTGCTTGAAACCCGGGAGGGTTATTGCGTGCATTTTGCCACGGCCATGACGGTCATGGCGCGAACCCTGGGCCTGCCAGCGCGTTATGTCGAGGGCTTCAGCCTGGTTGCGTCAGGCAGCCAGGCGAACAGCTACCGGGCGACCGGCCGTACGGCCCATGCCTGGACGGAAATATACCTGCAGGGGATCGGCTGGCTTACGTTCGATCCCACGCCGGCCGGCGAAGCCGAACCGGAGCCGGAACCGCCGACACCAAGTGCGGTGCCGTCCATCGGGCCGGAAGAGCCGACGATTGAGCCGACGATGCCCCCCTTCGAACCTTTCGAGCCACCGGTGCAGAAAAAAGGCTCGCCCATCTGGCTCTTTGTTCTCGCCGCCATCCTGGTTCTGGCCATCCTGGTCCGCCTGGCAGTCATGCAGCTGGTCCGCAGCCATGTGCGTGATCTGCGCCTGCCGGTCGCCCGCCGGCTGGCAGCCGGACCGGTCGATTGCCTTGAGGCGACCTATACGGATCTGCTGCGCCAGCTGGCCTTGATCAGGATTCTGCCGGAGCCGGGCGAAACGCTGTCGCTGTTCGCGGAGCGGGCCGGCCGCTACCTGCGCTTTGAAAACATGCATCTGCCCCGCCTGCTCTGGCCGGTGATCCGCTACCGCTACGGCCAGTACCCGCCGACCAGCGCCGAGTTGGACGCGTTGCTCGAGCTGCGGCTGCGTCTTGAAGCCCGTTTGCGTGACAGCCTGTCAAACGGCACCTGGTTCTGGCAGCGGGTCATACCCGCCCGGCTGCGTGCCTTGAAGCAAAAAAAACACAAGGAGACACATCATGAAGATCCTGCTGATCCGCCACGCTGAACCCGACTACGCGCGCGATTCGCTGACCGAAAAAGGCTGGCGCGAAGCTGAGCTGCTCAGCCAGCGGCTGGCTGGGCTGGACATCCGCGACATCTACTGCTCGCCGCTGGGCCGGGCGCGCGACACCGCCAGCCTGACCTTGCAAAAAACGAAGCGCGAGGCCGAGATCCTGCCCTGGCTGACCGAGTTTCGCGGCAAGGTCGTCGACCCGTGCAACGCAGTACACAAAATTTCCTGGAACCTGATGCCGCAATACTGGACGCGCTGCCCCGAGCTATTCGACAAGGACCGCTGGCTGGACCATGACCTGATGCAGACGGGCAATGTTCGTGCGATCTACGCAGAGACAGCAGCCGGGGTTGACGCGCTCCTGGGCCGGTACGGCTTTCGCCGGGACGGTTACCTCTGGCAGACGGACCAAAACAGTGCGGATACGATCGTGCTTTTTTGCCATTGCGCGATCAGCCAGGCGATCATGGGCCATCTGCTGGGGATCGCGCCGCCTGTCCTGTGGCATGGCTTCGTACTCCCGCCCTCGTCGGTCACAACCCTCGTTACGGAGGAACGCCTCAAAGGCACGGTGTTCATTCGCTGCTGCCAGATGGGCGACACATCTCACCTTTTTGCCGCCGGCGAACCGGTTTCCCACGCCGGCCTGTTCCCGGAGCTCTTCCCGGACGTATGAAGGAGGTCGTCTCATGACCCAGAAACTGTCCCTGGTCTTTTCCGGCATCACGGCCTGTTGCCTGCTGCTACTCGTCGTTTTCCTGCTTGTCGGGGCGCTGGTCTATGTTCCCAGGATCAACGCGGCGATCGAAGGTTTTGCTGAAACCGCCATCGATCTGAAAGCCATGCAGGATGCGATGGACGACTTCGCCGCAGCGGCCGAGGAATTGAAAAAAATCGACTTTGAAAACATCAACCAGCTGGTTCAGGAAAGCCGCGACTCGGTCACGGCAGCCGGCGAGAAAATCGAGCAGATCGACATCGCGACCCTGAACGACGCGATCCAAAACCTCAACGACACGATCGAGCCGCTGGCCCGCTTTTTCAACGTGTTCCGCTGACCTTTTGCGAAAAACCAAAATCAGGCTGCGGCCCCATAAATTCAATCTTATCAATACAGATATCAGGCGGTGATGGACATGCTCAACGAAATGAATTTGAGATTATATGCCGAGAAAATCGGTATTAACCAGTTGGCAATTCTGAAACCTGTCGTCGATTATCCGAACTTCAGGAAGTGTTTGAATGAGCGGCACGAATACAGGCATTTGCGTTATCGGCCGTTCCCGCGTTTTCTTGATTCACTTACACCACCAGATTGTAAGAGCCTGATTGTGATGATCATGGACTATTTTGTCAGCAATGACTACCCGCCAGGACATCTGAAAATCTCCAATCGCGGCCGATACCTGTGGCAGACTTCGAATAAGCGAGTCCGACAACTGCAGACATTTCTGGAAGAAAACGGACATACAGCCGAATTTGTCAATGTGCCCGAACGAGCCACTGCCTGCATGGCCGGACTGGGTTTGATCGGGATGAACACGATGTTTTATGCCAACCAGTTGGGATCCTATGTTGGCATTAGAGTCATCGGGACTGATTTCATACCTGACAGCTACCATGAAGCGCAGCCTGAAATCGTTCACAGCGATATTTGCATGCATTGCAGGCGTTGCATTAAAGCTTGCCCGACAAAGGCTATCGATCCTGATGGCTACAGAATAAACCCATTCCGGTGTATATCCTTTATAAACCGGCACATGGGTGAAACGTTTCGCAACTGGCCAGACAACCGCGCTGACCTTGATAACTGGGTTGACGGCTGCGAAGTATGCCAAGACGTCTGTCCGATAAACAAAAAAGCAAAACACAAACCGGAACTTGTCATTGACGATTTGGATTTTTACGGGATCAGGATGAAAAATGCAGATTCAATATCAAGAGATGAGCTCAAACAACGAAAAGACGAAATAACCAATCCCGACTTTCGATCATATGTTGAAAGATTGCTCGATGAATCCTGATTTTATCCGGCCGGTTGAGAAACCCCGAGAGATGTCTCCCGGGGTTTTTCTTTGGTGATCCACCGGAGGCTCGAACTCCGGACCCCTTGATTAAAAGTCAAGTGCTCTACCAACTGAGCTAGTGGATCGTATGGCTGGGGTGGCAGGATTTGAACCTACGCGTGCGGGAGTCAAAGT
>JAAYJD010000334.1 GCA_012523135.1 Clostridiaceae bacterium | reverse complement strand
TTTAATAGATCCATATCACAATCCCTCATCTGCGCAGCGTTTGCGGGTTATCTTCTTATCTTACCAGCAACCTCAAGCCGGAACAGATACAGATGTGACCATTCGGATCCCATACGCTGGCAGCTGAAAACGCTTGCTCATTTTATCGTTGTGCTATACAATTGTAAACAACAACAATAATGGAGCGTGCATGGTGTTTATCTGTGATATCAGCGTATTCAACAAGTACGGGAAACTGAAGCTGGACAGCTTGCTTCATCCCTTGAACATGGATTGGCATGACCTGGTCGCCATGCTGATCATCGAGCAGATGCCCGGGATCAGCCAGACCCGGCTGGTTCCCTTCATGCAGACCGACAAGGCGAATGTCACGAAAATGCTGCAGCTGCTTGAACAAAAGGACCTGATCAGGCGCGAGCCCGACCGTGGCGACCAACGCGTCAAAGTCAGCAGCCTGACAGATCACGGAAAGGCGATGCTGCCGCAGCTGCACGAGATCATGAATGCTTGGGAAAACACCTGTTTCCAGGGGATCAGCCAGAAGGACCGGAAGGTCTACGAGCGGGTCGCCAAAATAATTACAGATAATCTGATGGAAGACAAAATATAATGGGAGGGTTTTGGGATGAACACCACCAAGAAAGCCTGGATCAACGCCATTTTCCTGATCGTCACGCTGGCGATCAACACGCTGGGTGCGATCGGCCTGATCAACGGCCTGACGCAAAAAGAAATTTCTGACCGCTATGTCACGGCGATCACGCCCAGTCCGTCCACGTTCAGCATCTGGAGCGTCATTTATTCGCTGCTCATCATTTCGATCATCGTGCTGATCGTCAAAAAGAAGGACCCGTATTATGAACGGGCGCTCGACCAGCTCTCAACCGTGTTCTGGATTTCGTGTCTGCTGAACATCGGCTGGATCGTCTTGTTTTCCTTTATCCAGGTTGAGCTCTCCGTCCTTTTTATCCTGGGATTCGTGCTTGCCCTGGCCATGCTCAACAAGAAGCTGCTGGATATCCGCACAGGCAAACGCTGGCTGTTGCCGCTCAGCTTTGGCCTGTACGCCGGCTGGCTGTTCATCGCGACAGTTGTCAACACCGCCGCGGCGCTGGTCAAGCTGGAATGGAATGGTTTCGGGATTGCCCAGGAAACCTGGGGTATCATCATCCTGATCGTCGCGATTGTTCTCCTGGCCGGGGTATTGTGGAAAATTAAAAACGCCGTTTTCCCGCTGCCGGTCGCCTGGGCGTATTTGGGCATCAACCAGTTCCTGAAGAACCAGGACTTGCTTGAGGGGGACTTCGCCACGCTGCGCACGGTAGCCCTGGCCGGCATGGTTGTCCTGATTATCTTCGCTGCGTTCCAGTTTTACCGCAACGGCTTTGCCGTTCTGCCCAGCGCATCGGGGAAAAAGCCGGACCAGCAGGCGGCATAACCGGGCGTCCTGCCGAGCCCCGTTTCGAAAAACAGACAGAAAAAAGGAGCGTATGCCAAATGTGGATACGCTCCTTTTTACACGATGGCGATCGGTTTTCCGCGTTATGCCCGACGAATGTTATCCGATCAGCCCTCGTGAGCGGGCTTGGGCTAGAATCTCCAAGTAAAAGCCGCCAGGACACAACAGGACAGCACGGCCGGGCCGAAAGAACAGGCGGGATTGATACGGGTACCGCTGTACCCACGGCAGTTTGTCTGGTCTGGGTTCGTGCCTTGTGGTATAACCCATAAAGAGAGATGGGGAGCCTGTGATACGTGGGCGCCAAGGGTAGCGCAAAAGCAACCAGGCACATGGCTGTCCGGCGCAGACACCCTGTGCCCGGCCGTTCGTTGTTGCAGCGGGCCGTAAAGGGGAGATTGACCATGGATCTTGCCGTCATCGGGAAAAGCTTTTCGATCTGCCAGGTCGCGTCCCTCGAGCAGGTCGATTGGTCGCGCGATTTTTGTTTTATCGCCCAAACGGATCAAGAACGCTCCGTCGTGTGCGAAACGGCGCATGTGCCCGCCCTTGCGATCACCCGCGACGACAACTGGCGGGCGATTCGCGTCCAGGGGGTGCTGGACTTTTCCCTGGTCGGTGTTCTGGCGACGCTGGCGGGCCTTCTTGCGGAGGCGCATATCGCCATCTTTGCGCTGTCCACATATAACACCGACTACATCCTCGTCAAGCAGCATGACCTGGACCGGGCCCTGGACGCACTGGCGGCCCGGGGGCATACTGTCGTATCCCGTGGCGGTTAGCTGGAACTATTGCCCGGACTGTGTTATAAATCTCAGTAATGGATATTGAGAAGCAACTATTGGCGCCGATACAAACGCCGTTCGCGCTGAGCATCGCCGCCGGACGGCGCTATTTTGGCGGGGATCATTGCCGATGATCGGGGCGCGCAGTCGGGACAACGATCTGAACAGCGGGCCGTTGCTTGGGAAAATCCTGCTTTTTGCCTTGCCGATCATGGCCATGAACATGCTGCAGCTGCTGTTTAACGCGGCTGATATGGTTGTTGTCGGACGATTTGCCGGACGGGAAGCCCTGGCGGCTGTCGGCGCGACCGGTGCCCTGATCAACCTGATCGTCAACTTTTTCATGGGCCTTTCCGTCGGCACCAGCGTCGTCGTTGCCCAGGACTACGGCGCAGACCGCATAGCCGGTGTCAGCCGGACGGTGCACACGTCGGTCGTTATCGGCGCCGCGGCCGGTTTGCTGGTCATGGCGGTCGGGCTGCTCATCTGCCAGCCCCTGCTGGCCGTGATGGGGACCCCTGAGGATATCATCGGCCTCTCGACCCGCTACATGCGCATCTATTTTCTCGGGGTTCCGGCCAGTATGCTCTACAACTTCTGCGCGGGCATCCTGCGCGCTGTCGGCGACAGCCGGCGCCCGATGTACTACCTGGTCATCGCCGGGGTCGTCAACGTCTGCCTGAACCTGATCTTTGTCATCGTGCTGCAGATGAGTGTCGCCGGTGTGGCCTGGGCGACAATCCTGTCCCAGTACCTGTCGCTGGTGCTGATCCTGATCTGCCTGCTGCGCAGTGAAGGCGGCATTCGCCTGATGCCTCGTCAGCTGCGCATCGACCGGCAAAAGATGGGCCAGATTTTCCGGATCGGCCTGCCGGCCGGCGCCCAGAACCTGCTTTTTTCCATTTCCAACGTCCTGATCCAGTCGGCGATCAACTCCTTTGGCTCCGTCATGGTTGCCGCCAATTCCGCGGCCGGCAACATCGAGGGTTTTGTCGGCACGAGCATGAATGCCTATTACAACGCGGCTATCACCTTTACCGGTCAGAGCATGGGCGCGAAAAAGGTCGAGCGGATCGACGCTATCGCCAAAGTCTGCACCACCCTGATCCTGGTGACCTGGATCGTCCTGGGCGGCGCCGTTTTCCTGTTCAGCGACCGGCTGCTGAATATCTACACGACCGACCCGGCGGTCGTCGAGCTGGGCATGCTGCGCATGAAGGTCATGCTGGGCGCCTATTTTTCGGCCGGGGTCATGCAGGTTTTTCCCGGCCTGACCCGCGGCATGGGCTACTCGATCCAGCCGATGCTCAGCACGCTGGTCGGTGCCTGCCTGATGCGAATCGTCTGGCTGGTGACCTTCTTCGCCTGGTTTCCGACCCCGGTGATGCTGTTCGTCTGCTACCCGATCACCTGGACGCTGGCCGGCATCGGTCAGGTCGGCAGCTTCTTCTATGCCCGGCGTAAAGTCCGTCAGCGAGTCGGGCCGAAACCTGCGCCGGACGTGCCGCTCTGCCAGCCGCAGCCGTGACCGTCTGCCGCGAGGAGGTAACATGACCTACAAGCAGACCCAGGTTGCGCGCGTGCGCGACCTGATCCAGGTGGGCAAGGTCTTTAACGGCGATGCCGGCGGGGGAATCTTCAACGGGAAAACCTATCCGTTTGTGCTGCAGGACGCCGGCAACAACCTGTTTGCCCCAGTGCGGCAAGCTGTTTGCGACTACATGCGCAAAAACGATATCGCTTGGTGGAACGGCGCCCTGACCAACCATGTCCTGTCTTCACAGGTTGCCTGTCTGAACCACCTGTTTCCGCTGCGGGAAGACAGGCAGGCCGTGCTGGCGCTCGTCAGGCAGGTGTGTCCAGCGATCACGGACGTGCTTCGGATCGAATCGGACCGGTATCTGCCCGCCTATATTCAGTTTGAGGCGACGAGTGACGCGGATCATCTGAACGAAATTGTGACCACCCGCGGACAACACTGTACGTCGCTTGATGCCTTGATCCTCGGGGTGCACCGGGATGGACGCCGGATCCTCTTTCCGATCGAATGGAAATATGTCGAAGCCTACGGCAACGATAACAAGGCCGCTGGTGCCGCCGGTGCAACCCGGCGCGCGCGTTATACGGCCCTGATCGACGGGTCCGCCCAGTTGGACAGGACCTGTCAGGAAACCTACTATTTCGAGCCCTTCTACCAGCTGATGCGCCAGACCCTCTGGGCGGAGCAGCTGGTCGCGCATCGGAGTGAAGAAACGGTCCAGGCGGATGACTTTATCCACATCCATGTCGTTCCGGCCGGAAACAGGGAACTGCTGCACAAACGCTATCCGGGCGGCAAAGGCATGGAGGCAACTTGGCGGGACTGTCTGCGCGACCAGGGTCAATACGTCATCGTGACGCCCGGCGCGCTGCGCGCCCCGCTGGCCGGCGGCCCGCACGACGCGCTGTGCGACTATCTCAACATGCGTTACGGCTAAGCCCTATGGTTCGCCCGCCCGGGTCAGGCCGCTGAAGACCGCGCTCAGGGGTCCGCGCGCACCCTGCCTGTTGACGGCCCGGACGCGGTAATAATACCAGGTGTGCGTCTTGAGACCGGTGTCTTCGTAACGGCCCACGACAAACGGTTCCGGTTCAATCCGGGCCAGGAAGGTATCGTCCCCGGCGACAAAATCGGCCTGTTCGCCGCGGTAGAGCTCGTAATGGGACAGATCCGGCTCGATGTTTCGGCCCCAGAGCAGATAGAGGTGACCCTGGTGTTCCCCGCAGGCGGCCCGCGGACGGGTAATGAGGCCGGTGTCGTATGCGCCGATCGCTGCGGGCGTGTCGCCGCCAACCGGCGGTTCGGGTTCTTCCACCCGCAGCCGGATGCTGCCCTGGCCAATCCGGTAGGTGGCGAACCCCTGGACCGCCGTGTCTTCGTCCCGGTTGCGTTCGTCGGTGGTTGCCCGCTCGATTTCCTGGCCGCCGGCGACCTGGAGCGAGAAGGTCAGGCGGGGTGTGCGGCCGTGGAAGCGGGCGATCAGGCCGGCTCCGTCCTCGGCCAGCTTCAAGTTAACCAGGCGTATATCCGGATCCAGCGCGAGAAAGCTGCCGGAACCGCGCGTGAGCGGTCCTGGATGCGGCGGGCAGACGGTCTGTAAAACGGGGTGCGCGAATCGCTCCGCGACGGACGCGATCCGGGCGGTCTCATGAGTGCCGCTGTAGGACGTGATCGCGTAGCGGAAACGAAAGTTGAGCTGGTCGCCGTCGGGGACATGCATCTGCAGCCAGTCGTTGGCCAGGTAGGCGAAGATCGCCGAACCTTTGCCGGGGTTGCCGTAATCCGTCTTGTCGGCATGGATGTGGTCAAATTCGACCAGCTGGCTGTCAAGCTGGCAGAGCGCGATCCCGAAAGCGTCGTTTTCCACGCAGCACCACTCGTGCGCGGGCAGGTAGACATCGGTTCCGTGGCCGGTCAGGCTCTTGCCGTATTCGGCCAGGCTGCCGTTGAGCTGGCAGAAACGACGGCTGTTCTCGACCGCGAAGGGGAAGGCATAGTAGGCATAACGGTTGTAGCGGTCCCGGTTGAACATGTCCGCAACATGCAGGAGCTGGTTGTCGATGTCGATGCGTTTTTCGTGGTGCAACAAGGTGACCTGCTGCCGGATGGCCGCGCGCGAGACCGCTTCGCGGGTGTGGACCACCACGCGGGTCAGGGTCGGGCTTTCGCTCAGCTCGAACGTTGCGGCGGCCGCCGTATGAAAAGTCTTGTGGTTGTCCTGCGTGTAAACGAATTCGTTGGCCAGGGTTCCTGCTGCCGGTGAAACAAGCTCACGCCCCAACTGCTTGTCGTAGATGGAGCACAGCGCGCCGCCAGGTGCAAACGCCAGCCGGTAATACCGGTTTTCGATGACCGGCGGTTCTGTTGCCATCCGGGGTTGGGGGTCGGGCGCGGTGAAAGCCGAAAGTGCGACAGCCTTGTAACCGAACGGCGGCAGATCGTCGATCAGGCAGGACCGCCCGTTATGCGTGACCCGCTCGCTGCGCGGCTGCGCGGTCGGGTTGAAAACCAGGACCGATTCCTCCGGCATGTCGACCTGCGCCGCGAGGGACTCCAGCGCCTTGACGCTGACCTGGCAGGCAGTCTCTTCGGCTTTCTCGATCCAGTCGCGGTGCTGCATCCAGGTCTCGTAGACGCGGCGTCCCTGGTAGCCGCTGGTGCCGTACGAGTGTTCGTCGTTCAAAAGCAGCGCCTGCCAGGCCTGTTCCAGTCGAATTTTTGGGTAGGCGAACGCGGGGTCGGTCAGGGCCGCCAGGCAAGCGAGCTTCTCGGCGGTCGGCAGCAGCCGGTCGGCCGCGAACTTCCTGGCCAGCAGATCCGGCGTCGACAGGGGGTGCTGGTACCAGCCGCCGGTGATTTCCCCGCGCAGAACGGGGATCTGGCCGGCATACGTTTTCCTTAAGCGGTCGAAAGGCTCGTCCGGGTTGCCGACCGTCCGGATCTGCGGCCAGCGGTAGCGCGCGTTCCAGTTCCGGATCGCGTCCGTAAGATCTGGCCCTGGCTCCTGGTCGTCTTCGTAACAGGCCAGCAGCCAGAGGTCGTATGGGTAGCGATCTTCCAGGCGCGGCAGCTGCCGGGCCATGCGCTCCTCCATGGTGCGCAAGGTGTTCTGGTCCGCTTTAGCCCGGGGATGCAGGCCGAACGGGGCGCCGCC
>JAAYJD010000333.1 GCA_012523135.1 Clostridiaceae bacterium | reverse complement strand
CGATACCGACAGAAAACCAGATGCCCAGGTATGTGTCGCCCTGGCGCGACATTTCGTAATGCAAGGTTCCGGGCAGCACGATGGCGACATCGCCTGCGCGGATCGGGCAGAAGCATGACCCGATCTGCAGGGCGCACTGGCCTTCGACGCAGGCAAACAACTCGTAGAAAGCGTGGCTGTCCGGATGATAGACGACGGAAAGATCCGCCGGCGAGGCACAGTCAGAGCCCGAACGCACGCAAAAACCATCAAAGACCAACCAGTCATCACCGAACTGCGTGGTCATGGCCGCGATTGATTTATCCAGTGCTTGCTCAAGCGCCATAGGGCATGTCCTTATCTCCGATCAGGCCTTTTTACCAGAGGATGTTGTCCGGCAATTCCGTATAGAAGCTGAGGCTGCCGGATATGTTGCGGCAAATCCACGCCAAACCGTACGGCGTACGAACCAGCGCCTTGTCCACCGGGGCACCTTCCCGGTCCGTATCATAGCGCTCGACGCCGCAGCTGATCTTGACCCGATCCTCGTAGCCCGGATACGGGAAAATGGTGACAACAGCGTTTTGCAGACCACGGATGCGGATATGGCGGTAGTAGCGGTTATCGCGCGGGGTATCCTCGATACAGCTGAGCGGTTCGCTGCCGTCCGCCTGGTCGACAAACACGCGGCATTCATGGTTCCAGGCCCGGGGCAGCTGGTAGGTCGAGCAGCCGTCACGCAACCAGGTCTCACGCCCGATCAGGAGCGGCGCGCCGAGCGGGAAGCGCAGCTGCAGTTCGACGGTGGTGTCTTTGCAGAACCCGGAAAGATAAAAGGCGTTTTCAGAGCGGTGGACCATGACGGCCGGCGCGCGTTGCCGGGGATTGACTTTTCGCACACGTAAAAAATAGCCGAACCGGGCCAGGGCCAAGCGGGCCAGGGATTCCATCTGGAAAAGCTGCTCCGGATCGTGCGGTTTGGGCAGCGACTGGCCCAGTTTGACCGTGTTGGAACAGGTGCCGCGCAGCCAGACCACCTGGCCGCCCTGCCAGGCCGGCAGCCGGCGTTCCGAACACACGACGCGGCGCGCCTGATCTTGAATACCCCAGGCCAGAGCAGTAACCGAAGCGTCTCCTTCCTTAACCAGACAGGCAGATAATCCGCCGTCTGACAGGAGTGGATCGTGAAAGAATCGATCCGGGTAGGGCTTCTCCAGCAGGTCTCCGGGCAGCTCCATAACCAACTGGAAAGTCCCGCTCAAAGAACCCTGGCGGGTCAGGCCAAGCAGCTGGAGCAGATTGGGGCTGGCCTCTGCCAGGGAACCGTACAGGATTACCTTGCCGCCCGATTCGATAAAGGCACAGATGGCCGACTCAGCGTCTGAATCGGCCAAAGGAACAGGGGTCATCAGGATGGAGCCGTCGAACAAGGTCGGGTTAGTGCTAAGCGATTGCCTGAAGTTATCGGTCGAGACAACCGCGCTTAAGGGCAAGCCGAGGTTAACGGCGCTGCGCATAAACCAGTCTTCGAAGTACATCTTCTCCAAGCGTGTCTCACGTTTGCCCAATGCGTCATATTCGTCAAACGGGTACAGCCAGACCAGGGGTGATGGCGCGTCCGGCGCATGGG
>JAAYJD010000056.1 GCA_012523135.1 Clostridiaceae bacterium | reverse complement strand
GGATCCGTCCTGTCGGCCGACATGACCGACGAGGACCGGCGCAACATCCTCTACCGCAACGCCAGAGGCCTGCTGAAACGCTTCCCCTGGTTCGACAGCATCTGGAACAAGGCCGTCAAACAGCCCGTTCCCTGAGTGAGGTCAGCATAGCCAGGACAGCAGGCAGGATATCCCAGTATGCCTGTTTTGATTAACTGATAATATATGCCATAAGCTACAAAAAAAGATAAATGTAATATTTATAGTTTATAAACTATAAAATTCAAATATTTGTATTTTCTTATTGCATAAGCTATAATTAGTGTCATCACCATGCCTTTTGCCATTGAGGGAGGTCTTGTTGATGGACACTTTTCACCGCGATGCGATCCAACGCCTGATCGACTACAAAGACACACGATCAATCAAAGTCATCACTGGAATCAGGCGATGCGGCAAATCCATGCTGATGGAGGCGTTTTATGCCTATCTGCTTAAGCAGGGGATTCCATCTGAACAGGTCGTTCTGATCAACTTCGAATCGTCTCAATATGACGACATCAAGGATGACCGCGATTTGACGCGCTTTGTCCAGACCTTGCATGTCGAAGGCCGGATCTATTTGCTTTTTGATGAAATACAGCGTGTCACACACTGGGAAAAGGCGATTAACGGTTTCACGGTCGATCTGAACTGCGACCTCTATCTGACAGGATCGAATGCCGATTTGCTGTCATCTGAACTGGCCACATACTTGTCCGGCCGTTACGTGGAAATTCACCTGCTGCCACTATCGTATGCTGATTACCATGCGGCGCTGGCTGGTCAGAGACATGACACATGGCCATCCTATTTCAGATACGGCGGGTTCCCCGGTTTCCTCGAGTATCCGCAGTCCGACCGGGCTTGCCGTGACTATCTGTCCGGCATATACCATACTGTTGTTCTAAGGGATATTCAAACACGGAACAATCGCCTGGACATGTCCCTGTTTGAACTGATTTTGAAATTTTTGCTCGACAACATCGGCAGCCCGATCTCAAGCAACAGAATTGCCGATGCCTTGACCGCGTCAAGCCGTAAGACTTATGTGTCAACGGTCTCTGAGTACATTGATCTGAAGTGTCGTGCGTTTATCTTGTATCGAGCAGAACGGTTCGATTTACAAGGCAAAAGAATCCTGCAATCAGGCTACAAGTATTATGTTGCCGACCATGGTCTTCGCAATCTGATTTTGGGATTTAGAACGTTTGACCAGGGTCACATGTTGGAAAACATCGTTTTTCTTGAATTCATCCGACGAGGCTATGATGTCAAAATAGGTCAGAACGAGCATTCTGAGGTCGATTTTGTTGTCCGTCACGAGCAGGGTATCGCCTACTACCAGGTCTGCCTGTCGCTGGCCGATCCCCAGATTCTGGATCGTGAGGCACGCGCCCTGCTGGCGCTGCGCGACAATTATCCAAAAACAATCCTGACTCTGGACCCCATCGGGCGTCAGGACCACGAGGGCATTGTGATCCAGAACATCCAGGATTTTCTCCTCCAGCAACCGGACCAAGCCTGATTGCAGCTGCTGACGACCGCTGGCAGCACAAAAAAACCCGGACCGCGTTGGTGCGGTCCGGGTTTGCTTCGGCGTTTTTAACGCTTCTTGCTGTCCTTTTCCAGGTTGTCTTTCCAGTCCTCGCGGATGGTGCGGCCGGCCCGGAACGTGCTGACGACCTCGTGAACCGTCTCGAAATTGAGGTTGACACCGGCCCGGTCGGCGCTGAAGTTGGCGGCCCGGTCGGCCTTGATCCCGTATTCGGCGGCTGTGGCGACGGCATCCATGTTGGCGCCGAGGAAGATGAACTCCCAGCCGTAGGTGTCCCGCTCCAGGGCGATCATCTCCCGAATCTTGGGGTAGGTGTAACTGCGGCTGGCGTTTTCCAGGCCGTCGGTCGTGATGACGAAAATCACCTTGCCGGCCCGCTCCGCTTCGGCGGTGTGCGCCTGGGCCCGGGCGATCTTGCGGATCGTTTTCCCGATAGCGTCGAGCAGCGCCGTGGAGCCGCCGACGACGTAGTCTTCCTCCGTGATCGGGGCAACGCCCCGGATGTTGATCCTGTCGTGCAGCAGCTCGTAGCCGCTGTCAAACAAGACCGTTGTGACGTACGCTTCGCCGTCTTCCTTTTTCTGCTTGGCCAGCATGGCGTTATAGCCGCCGATCGTGTCGCTTTCCAGCCCGGCCATCGAACCGCTCTTGTCGAGAATGAACACCAGTTCCGTTAAATCCTGTCTCATCGTGATCCCTCCGTGTCTTTGATGGTTCCATCTTACAGCGGGGGCGATGACGGCAGGTCGCCTGACAGGCGACATTTCAGGCACCAAGCAGCGGCTGGTCGAACGCGAACAGGGCTTCGTTGATTTCGAAAATATTGTGGTTGCCTTCCGTGAGGAAGTATTCGATGATGATGTCCATCTTGCTCGAACGCGACAGCGCATAGCCGGCGCGGGCCAGGAGGTCCCGGGTTTCATCCAGGTTCAGCTCCAGCGCGATCGCCAGGGCCAGCGCGGTCGCTTTCTTGGCCTGGTACTGGATATCGCCGCGGATCTTGGAGAAGTGGCGCCGGTCGATGTTGGCGCGCTTGTAGACGACGGCATCAGTCAGCCCTTTCTCGTCGATCAGGCGCAGCAGCATCTGGGAGAAGGTTTCGTCCGGGTGCTTGACCAGGTCATCCAGGCTGCGCGACGCTTTCACCTGGGACATCATCATGTCAATCGGCTCAGCCATGGATTCACTGAGCTCGAATGACTCCATCTGCCTGTATCGCCGGCGGTCGGGGTGTTCGTCCAGATAGCGGTCGTCGATGTAGGCGGCGATCGAGCTGAACAGCTTTTCCGATATGGCAAAGGATGCCCCGTCATACACAACCAGGGTCACGGTCATGTCGTGCTCGAGCAGAAAGGCCCCGATGACGCGGATCGCGACCTGCAGCGCCTCCGCTTTCGGGTAGCCGTAGATGCCGGTGGAGATCAGGGGGAAGGCGATCGAGCGCAGGCGATGCGCCAAGGCCAGTTCCAGTGCGGCCTGGTAGCAGTTTGCCAACAGCTCACGTTCACCATGCTGTCCGCCCTGCCAGACGGGCCCGACCGCGTGGATGACGAACTTGGCCGGCAGCTGAAAGCCGGGCGTGATCACGGCCTGGCCGGGCGGGCAGTACCCGATTGCCCGGCAGGCCTGGCTTAGTTCGGCTTCACCGGCGGCAGCGAAGATCGCCCCGCAGACCCCGCCGCCAGCCCGCAGCTGACTGTTGGCTGCGTTGACAATGGCGTCGGCCTTGACGCGGGTGATGTCGTTGCGAATAATCCGAAGCGGCATGGTGAACCTCCCGTTACCAGCGCCAGGCCATCTTTTCGGCTCTGCAAATGCGCTGGATGGCCCAGCGGCCGGTCAGGACGGCGATCGGCAGGCCGCCGGGCGGCATCAGCCACTGTCCGGCCATGTACAGATGCTTGACCTTCTTGATCTGGCCGCGCAGGAACAGCCGCTCGGCACGCGGGGTCTGCAAGTAGGGCATCCAGGCGCCGCGCCAGGCACTGGTGGTGCGTTCGTAGGTCAGCGGTGTGGCGATGTCCAGGCAGCGCACCTTGTCCGTCCATTGCGGAAAGCGCGAGACGATCGCCTGAACCAGGTCGTCCCCCAGACGCTTTTTCTCTGCCTCGTACGCCGCCTCATCTTGGGCCAGTTCATCCCACCAGGCGTAGTCGGCCGGCAGCAGGGCGGTCAGCACGGTTTTACCGGGCGGCGCAAAACCCGGCTCATAGGCGTAGTGCCGGATTGAGAGCCGCTCCCGGCTTTGCTCTTCGAACGTGTAGGGAGCGGTCGGAACATCGAGATCGGTCGGGATGTCATCAAGGCGGGCATCGACGGCGAAGGCGGCCTGGACACTGGTCGGTGTCGGGTAGGTGACCGGATCCCGGTCGCGGTCATCGATCATGGCCGCCGGGAAACGGCCTTCCAGCAGTGTGCTGAGCGTGACGTGCAGGTCGGTCGCAGGGACGACATAGTCGGCTCGCACCTCGGTGTTTTCCGGTTCCTGGCAGAGTTCGACGCCGACCGCCTGGCCGTCGCGGATCAGGATGCGTTCGACCGCCTGGTCCAGGACCAGCTGGCCGCCCAGCGACCGGTAGTAGTCCGCCATGCGCAGGGCCATCGTGCGCGAACCACCGGCGGGGCGTCCGCCGTTATCTGAGCAAATATTGCCCAGGGTTACAACCAGGGTGTAGGCGCTGCAGCCTTCCGGGATGACCGCCGTTAAGGCGCGCCGGATCGCCGGGTGGCGGAAGGATGCGGCATACTGGGCCAGAGATTCGCCGAACTGGCGGCTGATCTGCTGCATCGCCTTGGCCGAATTCAAGGCATGCAGCCGATCAAGCAAGTTTAAAAGCTCTGGCGGCAGCAGCGGCAGCGCAAGGTTTTTGCTCGCGGCGATCGCATCGCACAGGCGGTCGATCTCGAACCGGTCGTCCGG
>JAAYJD010000006.1 GCA_012523135.1 Clostridiaceae bacterium | reverse complement strand
CGCTGCGCCAAATGGATCCCGACGGTTGTCTTGCCCACATTGGATATGCCAAACAACAGGATGTTCCTTTTTCTCACCGCTCCTCATACCTCCACCCAATCGTCATTCATCCCAATCGCGTCGTTCTGTACAAATATCATCCAGCCAGCCCTCGTCATACAAGGACCCGAACTTTTTGTATGGTACGCTCCGCGGCCTCCCCATCTGATAGAACGGACACGATTTTGGCCCATAGCAGAAGCTTTCGAAACGATACTTCCTGCTCACGCCCCAATCGTATTCGATTTCAACCGCAGACATCGTTGCCCACGCGCATGGGAAGCACTTCCCGTTATATCTGGATTTGCTCAGCATCCTGGCGCCGCGCCATTCATACGTGGCCATGTCTGGCGGTTCGATCAGGTAGGGCGGCGGCGTGGTATCCTTTTGATCAGCACGCGTCAGAATTTTCAAGTTTCCCGCACGGTAATAGTCCGCGTAGTCACTCACCGGATACCGTTTGGTCCACGCGGTTCCTTTTACCTGATCGCCAATCCGAAAAATGAGCTTTTGCTGTTGCTTCTCTGAGACCGCTACAGAAAACCGACCCACAACCCCATCTGCCTCGCCATCGAGAAAAAGGTTGTACCCGCGATGATAGTGCGTGCGGTTATCGAGCTTGTACCGCCAAACAGTCGTGCGCGGCTGGATTGAGACAATCGTCCCTTGCCATGCGATTTTCTCCTGGTCGTTAATAATCATGTCTCATTACCTCGTCTCACCGCGACAAAAAGACCGCGCCTCATCAACCGACATTATTTCCCTATCATTCTATCATCACAAACTGGTTGGTGCATCGCGTTCATCATGAACACCATTTTGGGACGAAGTGAAAATCCTGGTTGATCGCTGTCCTATAGCGCGGGCAAGCAACCCGCTAAAGCTTGTGACAGGCTAAGAGGAACAGTATTATGGAACAGATACCATCGTTTGTGGCAACGCGAGCCATAACATCCCTGCCCAACCAAGGCGTCCAGGAAAGGATGGTCCTCCGATGAAAAAACGATTCGCCTTTTTGCTGCTGATCCCCCTGCTGTTTCTGACAGCCTGCGGCCACATTGAAGACACCAACGGCGACGACCCGTCTCTGGTCACGATCGACCAGGCGAAAATGATGGCCAAATCCTTGAGCCACACGTCCAGCGGGGTCAGCACGCGCTCAACCCGAAAAACCATCACGCTCAACACGTATTACGAAGATATCGACGTGGACACGCTCGAGATGTCAGGCGGTAAAATATCCGGTGTGCAGAACATCATGGCCTGCGAGGTCCGGAAGGGACAGACCTTGACCGTCGCGTGTGAAACTGGCGTTGTCTCGGGCAATCTCGGCGTCATCCTGCTCGGACCCGACAACACGATCTTGCATACATTTACCCCAAACACCTACGAGACGTACACCACGTCGCCGGATTTGGCCGGTGTCTGCCTGGTCAGGATCGGTGCGGAAAGCTTCTCGGGCGCCATTATCGTGGAACGCACGATCACGAAAGACTGACCGCAAACACCGGCCTGGACGTCAGTCCGGGCAATTGGGCAGGTACGCGCCCTGGTCGCGCAGGGCGTGCTGCAGCGTCCGGATGTCGACCGCGCGGACATCGCCGTCCGAGGCCATGGCCGCGGCGATGCCGGCCGCCTGGCCGGTGATGTAGCAGCCCGGCATGACCCGGATCGAGCTTTGCATGTAGCGGTCCGTGCTGACACAGCGCCCGGCGGTCAGCACGTTAACCAGGTTCTGCGGCACCAGGCAGCCATACGGGATGCCGTAGCTTTCGCCCTTCTTGTAGCGCAGCTCGGTGTGGTCCTTGAGGAACTGATTGAAGCTGCCGATGTCGGCCTTGGCCGCGTGGATATCGACCGGGTAGCTGTAGCGTCCGATTTCGTCCGGGAACGATGACCGGCCGTTGAAATGCTCCAGGGTCAGGACGGTATCGCCGACGATCCGGCGGGTTTCGCGGATGCCCATCATGGGGGCCGTCGTCACCAGCTCCATGTCCTCGTACCCATCCAGGTACTGCTTGTAGTAACGCTCGTATTCCTGGAGCAGCTTGCGGCTGTAGACCAGTGATTCGGTCAGGGATTGCTCGTCGGTGCCGTCGACACCGAAGGCGTGGCCGATGTTGCCGCCGCCCAGGCTGCGCCCGACGCGCCACATGCCCGGCAGATGCCGGTCGGGCGTGGTGAAGACCTTGTCCGCAAACGCGTCGTCAAGCGAGCGGCCGTCCGGCTTCTTGACCCGCTTCCAGTCGATGCCCGCCCAGAGGCTGCACAGCGTGCCGGCCATCATGTTGTTGGTGTCGTCGCCCTTGAGGGTCGGTGCTCCGGCCAGGTAGCAGAGCAGGGCGTCACCGGTCGCGTCCACAAAGACACGCGCCGCAACCGAGAACAGGTCGGTCTTGCCGGCGAAGATGGCGTGGGTCACCCGGTTCCCGTCCTGCCGCACAGCGATCAGGCGGCTGACAAAGCGGAAGGCGATGGCGGTTTCGGTCACCATGTCGTCGTAGACCCGCTTCAGGTTTTCCACCTGGATGGAATAGGGGTTGTTGACGGCCTTGTCGCTGATCGCGGTCAAGCGGTCAAAGAGCTCCTGGCCGAAACCGCCGGCCAGGAAGTGCTCGCCGTCGGTGAACTGCATGAACGCCGGGACCAGTCCGGCTGTGCCCAGTCCGCCAAAGCAGCCTTCTGCTTCGAGCAGGACGACCTGGGCCCCCTGGCGGGCCGCCATGACGGCCGCGGCAACGCCGGCGGGACCGCCGCCGACAACGGCGACATCGGCTTCATAGGCAACCGGGACGGAACAGGAAAACGGGATGCTGGTCTGCGACATGGCTCGATCCTCCTCAATCTGGCCTTGACTGGCCCTGCCCTGATTGTACCACTGCGCATGGTCTACGCCAACGCAAGGCGCGCCCAGGATCACTTCATACTGGTGGGATGTCCGCCGGCCTTCCCGGTACAGTTCATGCCATGCCGGCAGTGTGACGATCTGTTTGAGCGTCGCGCCGCAATACAGGCAGGTTTTCTGAGAAGCCAGGTTCTCGGGCGCGCATGTGATCAGGACAAAGCCCAGGTCGTGCTTCCTGGCCAGGGTCAGCAGCAGCCGGCAGGCCTTGCCGGCGTAGTGGTTTCCCCGGTAGGGTTCCCGGATGCCGTACCCGATGTTGCCGCCGTAGAAGGTGTTCTGGTTGTGGCCGACGCGCAGATCGCACCAGCCGACTTCTGCCTGGTCGCTCAGCCGCACGATCCGGAAAAAATAGGCCGGCACATAGCCCTTTTCCGGTTTGGCCGCCACGGTCCGTTCCAGGCACAGGCAGATCTCGCCATCGCTCAGATCGCAGGTTTCGAAAAACATCCGACCCACCTCGAATCAGAAGGGCTTCCCTTCGTTTAAAGCGCAACGCCTTCGGGGTAGACCACCTTGGGGATCTCCACCGGCAGGCCACTTTCTTCAGACCGGGCGGCCGCAATGGCGATGGCCGCGCTGTCACGGGCGCCCCTGACGCCTTTCATGGAAGGTTTGCCGGCCTGAAGGCTCAGGTAGAACTCGTCCAGGATCCCGGTATCGCCGCCGCCATGCCCGCCGGCTGATTGGCCGGGATAGAAGATTTGCGGCTCTTTTTCGAATCGTTTCCACAGCTTGATCTTGAAATTCTGCTCGTTGTCGTAAAAGGCCTCGAGCTTGCCCTTGTCGCCGACAAACATGAACTCGCGCGTGTATTCCGGCGTGAAATGGCATTCCATGTAGGACAGGCGGGCGCCGTTGGCATAGTCGACCAAAACAAGGCTGTTGTCCGAGACATCGCATTCCCGGGCAAACGCGCAGTAGTCCGGCTTTTCAAAGCCGTCAGCATCGGCCTCGATGAAATCGGGACAGGTGAAACGGATCTCACAGTCGCGGCAGCGCTTGTCATTGGGCGCGTCACCGCCATAGACATCGAGCCCGCCTGATGCGTAGACCTTGCGCGGGGAGTCGCCGATCAGCCAGTTGGCCAGATCCAGCGAGTGGGTGCCCTTTTCCAGGATCAGGCTGATGATGTAGTCCTTGCGTCGCCTCGGCCCGTGGAAATAGTACTGCCCGCCCACGGACACATTGTCGACAACGGTGCCGAGGATGATCCGGCCGATCTCGCCTGCATCGATCAGGGCCTTGCAGTCCTGCATGAGCGTGCAGTAGCGCAGCTCCAGTCCCACCATGAACACCGTGTCACTGCCCCGCCAGGCCTCGATGATGCGGTCGCAGTCCGCGATGGTCTGGGCCATGGGTTTTTCCAGATACAGGTGTTTTTTGGCCTTGAGCACCCGGACGGCGCATTCGGCATGCGCGAAATCCGGCGTGGCGACGATCACGACATCCAGCCCCGGATGGGCCAGGAAGGCGTCGATGTCGGTGTAACCCTGGACGGCGTGCTCGAGCAGCCCCTCGTCTCCGAGCCAATCGATGGCCGCGTCGACCTTATCCTGGCGGACATCGCACAGGCATTCGATCGTGAAATGGCCGCTGCGGACAAAAGCGCCGCCGCCAAAGCGGACGCCGCGGCTGCCCAAGCCCAGAATTCCAAGCCCGTATTTTTTATTATCCATAGTGCCTCCTTGTTTCCCCGGTTCGGTTTGTCCTGCCGCTGTTGCAGGATCAGTATAACACGAGCCCCCTTGCGGGATGTACCGGTTATCCTTCCCGGACAGGTGCCGTTCGTGATTTGTCGGATGATGTATGATGCGGTAAAATGAAAGCGCATCGAGGCACGGTCCGCCGGACAAACCTTGCGGATCTTGTCGAAAAATGGTGAAAGGATCGTATCCTGCGGGGTACACGGACGAAATGATGAAACTTGGTTTTTGTGGCGGCGTCGACCTGGCGTCCAGCATCCGGGACTGGGGCTATGACTACATCGAGCTGGCCCTGGCACCGCTGGCACAGCAGACCGACGACGAATTCGCGGCCAGTCTCAAGACGCTCAAGGCAAGCGGTCTGCCCTGCCTGGCCTGCAATGTCTTCCTGCCGCGCTCGGTTCCAGTGGTGGGACCCGCGGTCAAACGCGAGGATTGCCTGGCCTACGTCAAGAAGGCCGTCGGCCGGGCCGCTCAGCTGGGCGCGAAGGTCATCGTGCTGGGCAGTTCGGGCTCGCGCAACATCCCAGCAGGCTTTCCCGGCAGCAAAGCCCTGGAACAGCTGCGGGACTTCGCACGCCTTGCGGCCGAAGAAGCCGCGGCGCAAGGCATCACGATCGTGATCGAGCCGCTCAACATGACCGAGAGCAACATCATCAACCGCGTCAGCGAGGGGTTGCTGCTGACCCTGGCCGTCGACCATCCGAACTGCAAGGTTCTGGCCGATACCTACCACATGCAGATCGAGCGCGAGGGGCTGGAAGCGCTGGCCCAGGCCGGCAGCGAACTGCACCACATCCATGTCTCGACGTTCCTGGGCCGTAAAATCCCCCTGGCTGCCGACAAAGAGGCGCTTAAGGCCCTTTTCAGCCAGCTCCAGGCCATCGGGTATGGCGGCCATGTCAGCATCGAGGCTGGTTTTCGCAGCGACCAGGCCGCCGAAGCGGCCGAAGCGCTTCAGGTCATGCGCGGCCTGCTGGCCTGAGCGGCCGGCTAAGGGCAAGATCCACAATCCGGGTCGGTTGTTTTTTGCAATAGGACCGGACAGCGGCCATGTTATAATAAAGGGGTGCCATCCGCCGTTTGCCCGGATCCGGGAGCCGTTGGCACGCATCTGAATGTCCTGAAGCAACGATAAGGAAAAGAGGTACAAACCATGATCACCGGTGCACAACTGTATACCATCCGCCAGTACATCCAGACCGAGCCGGACATCGAGCGGTCCATGAAGCGGATTGCCGACATCGGCTACAAAACCGTGCAGATTTCGGCAATCGGCAAGATCGCGCCGGAGCGTCTGCGTGAGATCTGCGACCAGAACGGTCTCAAGATCGTTCTGACCCACACGCCGCCCGACCGCATCCTGTTCGAGACGGACGCCGTCATTAAAGAGCACGACATCCTCGGCTGCGACTACATCGGTATCGGCGGCATGCCGGACATGTACCGCATGTACGACTGGGTCGAGATGTTCGGCATCGATTTTCGCGAACCGGCCAAGAAAATCGCGGCAGCCGGCAAGCTGTTCATGTACCACAACCACGATTTCGAGTTTGGCCGCTTCGGCAGCAAGAACCTGATCGAACACCTGGTCGGCATGTTCGGGCCGGATGAACTGGGTTTCACCCTGGACACCTATTGGGTCCAGGCCGGCGGCGCCGATGTCATCCAGTGGATCAACAAGCTGAGCGGTCGTCTGCCCGTGGTCCATCTCAAGGACATGGCCATGGTCAGCCGCGAACGCAAAATGGCCCCAATTGGCAGCGGCAACCTCAACTGGACGGGCATTTTCGATGCCTTTGCCAAGGCTGGCACCAAGTATATGATGGTCGAGCAGGACATCTGCGACGGCAGCCCCTTTGACGCGCTCAAGTCCAGCTACGAGTTCCTGGCTGGCGCGGGCTACCGCTGAACACAGATCACTGCAGGCGGTACGAAGCGTGCCGCGCGAGATAACGGAGGATGATTATGACCAAACAAGTCAAGCTGGGCATCATCGGCCTGGGCAACATGGGAACCGGCCACGCCCGCAACATCATGGACGGCAAGATTCCAGACATCGCCCTGACCGCGATTGCGGATATTGACCCCGCCCGCCTGCAATGGGCGAAAGAAAACCTGCCGGAAGGCATCGCCCTGTTCGCAACCGCGGAAGAGCTGATGGCCAGCGGCACCTGCGAGGCGGTCCTGATCGCCGTTCCGCACTACGAGCATCCGACCCTGGCCGTAGCCGCCATGAAGCAGAAACTGCATGTCATGGTCGAAAAGCCGGCCGGCGTCTACACCCGCCAGGTCCGTAAGATGAACGAGTTCGCCGATAACGCCGGTGTGGTCTTCGGCATGATGTTCAACCAGCGCACCAACCCCGTGTACCGCAAGATGCACGAGATCATTCACAGCGGTTCCATGGGCGCGATCAAGCGCACCAACTGGCTCATCACCAACTGGTACCGGACCCAGGCCTATTACGACTCCGGCAGCTGGCGGGCCACCTGGGCCGGCGAGGGCGGCGGCGTCCTGCTCAACCAGTGTCCGCACAACCTGGACTTGTGGCAGTGGATCTGCGGCATGCCCAACAAGATCCATGCCTACACCCATAACGGCAAGTGGCACGACATCGAAGTTGAAGACGATGTGACCGCCTATGTCGAGTACCCGAACGGCGCAACCGGCGTCTTCATCACCAGCACGGCCGACGCGCCCGGCACCAACCGTTTCGAGGTGATGCTGGAATGGGGCAAGCTGGTCTGCGAGAACGACAAGCTGACCCAGTACCTTCTGGCGGAGAATGAGCGCGATTTCTGCAAGACCTCACCCAAGGGCTTCGGCTCACCGGCGGTGACGGTCAACGAGATTGAACTGGAAGGCGAAAACCTGCAGCATGTCGGCGTTCTGCGCGCCTTTGCCGATGCGATCCTGCGCGGCGGCAAGCTGGTCGCCGAAGGCCAGGAAGGGATCAACGGTCTGACGTTGTCCAATGCCATGCACCTGTCCAGCTGGCTGAACCGCGCGATCGAGCTGCCGCTTGACGAAGACCAGTTCCTGGATGAACTGAACAAGCGCCGGGAAACGTCACGTCTCAAAGAGACCCAAGCGGTCCACTTTGACACCAGCGGTTCTTACGGTTCAAAGCCCGTTAAGTAAGCGAAAAGCAAATGACAAAAAGGCCCCGGGGAGCGAACAACTCTCCGGGGTTTTTAATTGCCTGTGAACAGCTGGACCGCACCATCATAGCCATTTGACCGGTCAACCCCGATTCCCACGGTTGAAAAGGCCGGATTCAGGATATTGGCCCGGTGCCCGTCTGATGCCATCCAGCGTCCGATCACGTGCTCGGGAGTATAGGCGCCGGCGCTCCCCCGCCAGATATTCTCGCCAGCTGTCCTGTAGGCAATCCCGTCCAGTACGGAAAAGCAGTCGCTGCCGTCCGGCCGGGTGTGGGAGAAATAGGTGGTGATCTCCTCCGCACGGATGGCTGCTGCCGCAAGTAAAGCAGCCGACGGTTCCCGCAAAGGTGCCACACCAGCTGCCTGGCGTTCCAGGTTAGTCAGGCGAAACAATTCGGCGATCCATTGTTCCTGGGACAAGCCGGCCGACGCTGTCGGCGATGGTGTCGCCGTTGGTTTGTTCGTCGGCGTCGTCGTGGGCTGGTTCGTGGGTGTTACCGTCGGTATGTTTGTCGGCGTTGCTGTGGGCCTGTTCGTCGGTGTCGCCGTTGGCTTGTTCGTCGGCGTTACCGTCGGTTTGTTCGTCGGTGTCGCCGTTGGCTTGTTCGTCGGCGTTACCGTCGGTTTGTTCGTCGGTGTCGCCGTTGGCTTGTTCGTCGGCGTTACCGTCGGTTTGTTCGTCGGTGTCGCCGTTGGCTT
>JAAYJD010000055.1 GCA_012523135.1 Clostridiaceae bacterium | reverse complement strand
TGCCGATTTTTGGTTTGGCAGAATAAAAGATTCTCAGCTCAAGGACGGCCTTATTGATGCAAAGCTATGGTTTTATTTGATTGGGGCGGTCATGCTTCAATTGAATGTCCTTTCTTTTGCAGCGTATCATATCACGCATGTCGAAAATATAAACGATGGTTTTCTTCTTGGCTGCGCCATGTTAACATGGTTTTGTTTTGATTATCTGATATTCGAAAAAATCCATTTGTGGACATACGATTTTATTGCTGAACGCGTTGGCTTCAAACTAGGATTTGGCTGTCTTGCGTTCTACCCGTATTTCTATTCTGTCTCACTGTGGTTTACCGCACATCTTCCCAATCCCGGTCATCCCGTATGGCGCACGATCCTCTTTGGCGCTCTCTTCCTCTGCGGCTGGGTGTTGACCCGCGGCGCCAATATGCAAAAGTATTTCTTTAAGGTCATGCCTGACAGAAAATTCCTCTGGATAAAACCTGAAGTGCTTTGTGATGGCAAACAATGTCTGCTTGCTAATGGCTACTGGGGCGCAAGCCGTCACATCAACTATCTTGGGGAGATCGTACAGGCTATCGCCGTAGCCCTTGCGGCCGGCTACGCTGGAATTTGGCTGGTGTGGTTATACCCGGCCTACTATGTAGGTCTCATGCTAACCCGACAAGCCGATGACGATAAAGTTTGCAAAGCAAAATACGGGGAGCTTTGGGATCAATACACCAAGAAAGTGAAATATAAAATCATTCCGTTCATATATTGAGTGGGGAAACATTTCGATTGGAAGTCTGTGTTTGGAATCGTTAATCCTTGCTGGTTCTGGTTTGAATTATCGAATACAGAACGACATGCCAAACAAAGTTCAAGGTTATGAGCCTGCGAAGTCAGATGAACGTGTCAATCTGCCGATAGCGAATCGGATGAGTTGGGGAAACGATCAGACCCAGCCTGTTGTCTACACCTTAAGCCGGCCTTCGGCATCCCCCATCCCGAGCCCGCTGACTACCGGGTCTGCGAGACTTACAAGCCATTGTTCGGCTGAACCATTAAGATCATCGATCCCTGATCATGATAAATAGCCTGCCTTTGCTGGAAAAAAGTCATTTTCTTTTGAAACTGTATCCTGTGTTCATTGTCAGCGTGCCCATTCTGCCATAAGATAAACACAAACTGTGACGCCTGCAAGGCATCGACGTGAAAAGGAGACCCATTGGCTAGATTTATATTTACCCGGAAAGATGATCATGAAGAACTGCCGGCAAGCGTGACCCCGGAACTGGCAAAAATGAAAATCAGGATTTGCACAAGCGGATACCCCGAGACAGGCACCGTTTACTATGAAGGTTCTGTGCGAACCTTTATCATCGAGCGCTTGCCCCATCCGACTCTGATCGAATTGCTGCCTAACCTGCTCTCAGTCCCGCGTTTCACATATCGTCCCGGCCAGGAGACCTTGCTGGTCGAGCGCCTGCCTGACTAAACCTTCAGATAAGCAAATGAGCGGGCACGCTGATACACGAGCCGAACCGGGAGCCTCCCAACAAATCATCTTGTATCGCGCGCTTGCTCAGCGTAAAATGGATAATAGCTGATGATCTCACATCGTGCGATGCGGGATCATCAGGCCCATACATAAGTGTTGTCAATGGTCTGTTTCTGGACATCTTAAAAAGATCCTGGGTACAGAATAGAAAACCTCGTCAGGCAAGCGCGCGGGTTGACACACAACCTTGTTTCGTTGTCCGCTTAAGGTTTTCCAAACAGATGCGTAAACGAGGTTTGAATAGGGAATGGTCTGAACCATCGACGGCGTCGCCGGACTTATTGTCCGCCAGGCCGGATCAGCACACGGTGCAGAATGAGGAACGTTATGCAAGTCGTCAAAGGTCGTTTTTTCTATCCGATCCGGCCGTTCAAGAACCTGCGGGAAATGATCTTGCAAAGCGGCCAGCTCTACGGTCAGCTGGATGCGTTCCGGTTTCGCGATGAACCGTCTGCCGAGCCCCGCGCCAAGAGTTACCAGTCGTTTATCGATGATTTCCAGGCGCTTGGCACGGTCCTGCTTCATCTTGGCTTTAGCGAAAAACGAATCTCGGTGATCGGTGAGAACTCCTATAACTGGAGTGTGACACACACGGCCGTTCTGAACGGAGTCGGCGTCAGTGTCCCGCTCGACCGGCTTCTGCCTGAGAAGGAAATCATCACGCTCCTGGAACGGGGCGGTGTTTCAGCTGTCTTTTACGATGCATCCTTTCATGACATCATGATGAAGGCCGGCCGGCAGCTGCCCGGACAGATCAAGATGCTTTGCTGCATGCGCGGGAAAATCGGGCGATCCGCCGACCCGGTCGACTTCAGTTCAGTCGACCTCGCAACAACTGCAAACGTGGATGACGCGGCGCAAGCGCCGGGGATCTATCGATTTGAGGATCTGCTGGAGGACGGGCGTGCGCTTCGCGAACAAGGAAACCGGACCTATGACGAAACGCCAATTGATGAAAACGCGCTGGCATCGCTCCTCTTTACGTCCGGCACCACCAGCACGGCCAAAGCGGTCATGCTGAGCCACCGCAACATCTGCAGCGATGTCACCGGCGTGGCCGGGATCATCAAGCTGAAACAAGGGACGCGGATGCTGTCGATATTGCCCTTGCACCATACATTCGAGAACACCTGCGGACTCTTCGTCGCCTTGTTCTTTGGCTGCGAGATTGTTATTTGCGAAGGCTTGCGCTATATCCAGAAAAACCTGCAGGAATACCATATTGACATGATCATTGGCGTGCCCGTCGTTTTCGAAAGCTTCTATCGCAAGGTTCAGGACAGCCTGAAGAAGTCAGGCAAGGACAAGCTGGTCAAGAAAATGATTCCGGTCACCGAAGCGCTGCGCAAAGTGGGCATCGATCTGAGGCATAAGCTGTACAAACAGATCATCGAGGCTTTTGGCGGCCGCCTGGCCCTGGGCATCTGCGGTGCCGCACCGATCGATCCCGAGATCATCCGCTTCTTTGATGCCGTCGGGTTCCGCATCCTGCAGGGTTATGGCCTGACCGAAACAGCGCCGGTCGCATCGGGCTGCAACGACAAGGACTTCATGCCTGGGACGGTTGGATATCCGGTCGCCGGAGTCGAGATCGCCGTCGATGTAGATCAGCCTGGTGAGCCTGGCGAAATCCTTGTTCGCGGACCGATCGTCATGAACGGGTATTACCAGGATCTTGCTGCTACGGCTGAATCCATCAATGCGGACGGCTGGGTCCATACCGGCGATATCGGCGTCATCAACCCCAAAAACAACTACCTGTCCATCACCGGCCGCCTCAAGTCGATGATTGTCCTGAAAAGCGGCAAGAAGGTCTTTCCCGAAGAACTCGAGTTCATGATCAACCAGAATGCGCTGATCAAGGAATCCATGGTTTGGGGTGAAGAGAATGACGAGGGTGACGTCGTTGTCAACGCCAAGATCGTTCTCGACCGTGAACATATTGAGCAGGAAGGGGTCAATCACGCGGATGAAGCGGCGCTGAAAATGCGGCTGGACCAGATCATCGCGGAGATCAACCGCCACTTGCCCTCATTCAAGTCGATTCGCAACTATGTTTTTAGTTTTCAGGATATGGTCAAGACCACCACCTTGAAGATTCGTCGCCCGATCGAAATCGCCGGTATCCGCAGCCTGATGGAAAGTTCCAAACTGCGCTGGCGCGAACTGACCGGCCGCAACCTTGACCAGCTGGCCTCGGCATCGGCAAGCGATGGGAATCAAGAGAATACAGAAAAGCAGCCTTGATCCAGGCAGGGGGGAAGAATCAAGTTGACCTGCGGATCGGTTGCCGTTTGTCTGTTTTGAAAAAAAGGTCCGTTACCGCAATCAGTGTTCAAGTTCCGTGTCGTTCGGTGATGCGGTTGTTTCAGAGGCTATTCGGGTTATTTCGGCATTTTGCACATGCCTGTTTAACTCTGCCCCATTTTGTGGTATGACGTTCGTGTAACGTCTTGTTTGACAAGCACTCGTCACATTCAGTTTGCAGTCGCTAAAGGGGCGTACACAAATGAAATATCAATACCGAAAAACAGCCGCTATTCTGTTGCTGGCGACTTGTCTGGCGTTTGTCTCATCTTGTACAGATGAACCCAAACCGCCCACGACGGCCGGGCCGACACAGCCATCGGGAAGCACGTCTTCAGGGGAAAACCCATCCATTCCACCTGACCCGGATGATTTTCCCTATACCATTCGTCTTGAAGAACTCGTGATCCCCGATTTCAAAGGACTTCATTCGTACGCCTATGGCCAGCATGACGGCAAATGGCTGCTGGTGGGCGGACGGACGGATGGGCTCCACGCGCGCCAGCCGGTCGCGGCGTTTCCCAGCGCATACAACAACAAAAACATGGTTGTCATGGATCCCGAGACAAAAGAATACTGGTCTGTCTCACTAGATGCCTTGCCGGCAGAAATCCGGGAGCACTTGCAATCTTCGAACATGAATTTCTACCAGTCGGAGGACACATTGTATATTATGGGCGGGTATGCCTATAGCGAAACAGCCCGCGGCTACATCACATTCCCCAAATTGACCACCTTTCAGGTCAGTGCAGTGATCGAAGGCGTCATGAATGGCCAGCTGGACCCGCATGCTTTCGGGCACGTGGCAGACCCGCGTTTCGCGGTCACCGGCGGGCAGCTGGGAAAAATAGGTGATGATTTATACCTGGTGGGTGGGCATCGGTTTGACGGGCGTTACACACCCCAAGCCACGCGGCAGAACACGCAGGTCTACACCCATGCCATCCAGCGTTTCTCGATCGATATAACGGGTCCTGATCCGGTGATCGATGGCTATTCTTCGCTCGTTGACCCGGATCACCTGCGGCGAAGAGATTTCAACCTGGTGCCCTATTTGTTTGCCGATGGCCGGCCGGGGTATCTGATTTCGACCGGAGTCTTCCAAGCCAGCGCCGACCTTCCCTTTCTGACCGTCGTCGAAATGGACGAGGATGCCTACTATCCAGTTGCTGGTTTCGAGCAAACCTTAAGCCACTACCATAGCCCCAAGCTGGCCCTGTACGATTCTTCGCAAAAGACCCTGCACATGCTCTTTTTCGGCGGCCTGGCCCAGTTCTACTACGAAGACGGGATTCGAAAACAGGACGATCACGTCCCGTTTGTTACGACGATCAGCCGGGTGACCCGGACGGCGGATGGCGCATTTATAGAGCATGTGATGCCGGTCAGCATGCCTGGTTTTGCCGGGACCAGCGCTGAATTCATACCCAATACGAAGCTGCCGCGCAGTGAAACCGGCGTGTTTCTGATGGAATTGCCGGTGTCCGGCCCCGTTTTGATCGGTCACATGGTCGGTGGTATCACCTCGCCGGTCGCAAATCCTTTCTCTTTTAATCAAACGGAGCAAACCGCGGCTGATCCGAGAATTTTCAGCATCTGGATCGAATAGACCGGGGCCGCTGACCCGCAAGGCCCCGGTGACACCCGCATGCGCTTGGTTTGGCATCCGGAATGCCATACAGGCGGTGATATCCTGTTGCACGTGTTCCCACGTGCCCACCGCCTCCAGGATAAACGCATCAATTTCTCAGCGAAATGAATAGACCTATGTCAAAGTCCCTGACAGCAGGCGTTTGAAAAAAGCTCTCCCAAAAAGCAGCAAGCAATTTGTGTCAAAAAGCTTGCTGCTTTGC
>JAAYJD010000332.1 GCA_012523135.1 Clostridiaceae bacterium | reverse complement strand
TTGACGACTCCTCTGCAAATGCTATAATTGATTTGAAAAGAGTCTTTCGCAGCAAGAAAGTGCAGGCGATATGCCTCCACTTTATGACGCGTTATAAAATAATAACACTCGCATCGAACGGTGTCAATGAAAAACGACACCTTTTTTGTTTGGCCTTCATTGTTTGGCTGCAGACAGGCAAACCGGACCCGGTTTTGGGTCGGATCCGATTTACTTGAATTCAACCGACGAATCGGTAGCCGAATGTTTTGATCGTGTAGGGATAGTTTTCAGCTTCTTCTTCCAGGTATTTCTGGTACGCTTCGCCCTTTAAGGTGTTGGTGGCATTGAAAACCCAATCCATCCCGGCCGGGCCGACATAATACATGATATGAAACCCGAAATCGGTCTGGACAATCCCGGTGTCACCGGTCTTGCGCGCCGGATCGAAGCACCAGTCTTCGAATTCCTTGACCATCTGGCCCCGGTTGACGGCCTCGTAAAGGCCACCCTGCTCGGCGTTGCTGTCGGCGGTGTTGGCTTTGGCCAGTTCGGCAAAGGCGTCCTCCGTCTTCGAGCCGGCCTGATATTCGGCCAACAGGTCCTCTGCCTTCTTTTTAGCGGCGCTGATCTGTTCTTCGGTCGCTGATGTGCGGCTGGCGGATATCAGGATGTGGCGGACGTCGACACGCTGGTATTCCGCTTTGCGGCGCGCTTCTAAGTAGAGGACATAGTAGCCTGAGACCGAGTCGATGATCGTCTTGTCACCCGGTTTGCGCGCGGCGTCAAACAGCCAGGTGTTCTGGGCCGTCATGGTGACTTCGCTTTTGTGTTTGCTGGTGCGAAGCGAATAGTCCTCGTTTTTGTATTGCACCTTGTCCGACTCGCTGGCGTATTCAATGCTCAGTTCGCGGAACGATTCGCCGTCGGTGATCCGGCCCAGCATGGCATCGACACTTTTCTTCGCATCTTCCATGGCCTTGGTCTTCTCGGCATCTGTGGCTCCGGTCTTGTAATCGGCCGCCAGGTAGAACACGCGATAATCAATGATATCGTAGTTGTCCGGGCTTTTTTCGTAGGCTGCCTGCAGTTCAGCATCGGTGAAGGTAAAGCTGTCCGCCTTTTCGCCGGCGTACCTGTCCGCCAGCAACAGCCGCTCGGTGCAGCGCCGCAGGTCACGCTCGTTCATGCCAGGGCCGAATGCCTTGATCAGGTAGTTTTGCACGGTGACCTTCTCCTGCAGAGCCGCAGAAGAAAGGTTTTTCATGTAGTTGTCGATCAGGTCCTGGTCTTCCGCGGTCAGAGCGATGCCGGCCTGGCGAGCCTGGTCAGCGAGCATGACGTCCTGCTGAAGGTCCTTGATCGCCTGATCCTTCAGGAAATCCGCGTTTGTCTTAAACCCTTCGATGCCGCTGGGCGCTTTCAATGTGGCTTCAGTCTGCGGATCAGCCGGATCGAGGCCGTAATTGCCCAGTGTCTGGAAATAGTAATAGTTGACATCCACCGCCTTGACCGCTTCGCTGCCGACCGTCAGGGCCGCCAGCTTCTGCTGGGGCAGTCCGCTGCGGACAACCGCCCACAATCCGGTCGCCAGCAGGGCGATGACCAGGACAACGACGGTGATCAGGCGGGCCAGCGGATTGCTGGTCTTGATCTGTTTTTTACCGCCTTCCTTGGCTTTCATTTTGGCCAAGCGGGCCTTGCGCTCGGCACGCTGCTGCTGAGCCTTCCATTGTTCTGGTTCTTTGGGGACGTCACGCATGGTTATCCATCCTTTGTTGTTGGTTGTCATACCGGATCATTATACACAGCCGGTGAGCCGCAGGCAATCGTCAGACCGATCATACAGGAATATTGTGACACCAATATGAACAGTCACGAGGGCGCTTTTTTCTGCCGCGCAGGTGCTTTGAAGCCCAGCTCGGCAGCCTTCTTGTAGAAGCTCGTACTCTTCAGGCCGCTTCGTGCGGCCGCTTCCCGGCCGCTGATCCGGCCCTCGGCCCAGTCCCGGCATATGTCCCTGAAGCCCGGTGGAATGGGCATGGGTGGGCGCCCGATGCGCCGTCCGGACGCCCTGGCCTGGCGAATTCCGGCTTTCTTGCGTTCGGACTGGTATGTGAAATCTAGTTTTTCAAAAGCGGCCAGGGTTTTCAAGGTCTGGCGGCCGGACTGGCTGCGTGTGTCCAGAACCTCCTCGAGAACCACCAGATCCGCGCCGGCCTGCCCGATCTGGTCCATGCAGGCAACAAAATCACGCAAATGGCAGCAGAATCGGTCTATTGACGCGGTGTACACGATGTCACCGCTTTGCAGCTGCGCCAGGAGCCTGCGCCGCTGCTCGCGACCCGACGACGTTTTAAGATCGCGGTCGATAAAGAGGCGGGTGAATCCACCGATCGTGTCCAGCTGCATCGCTTGTCTGCTGATGTCTGAATCGTGTCTGTCCAGCAAAATATAGCCGTAGCGCGCCAAATCAAAAACCTCCCGCGTTCCGGCCGTCAGGCTTCGTCGTCTTGGTCAGATGGGTCGGGCTGCACGACAATTTCGACTTTGGAAACCCGCTTTTCTTCCATAGCCAGCACCTTGATGACAAGGTTTTCATACGACACGACCGGCAGCTCGTTCTCCTCCGGTATGCGGTCCAGCTGGCTGATGACAAATCCGCCCATGGTGTCGAAGTCGTCGTCGGGGAACTCGATGCCGATCGCCTCGCCGACTTCGTCCAGATCGGCCAGGCCGTCAATCAGCCAGGTCTGGTCATCCTTGCGGACGATTTCCAGTTCTTCCTCGTCGTATTCGTCCTGGATGTTGCCGACGATCTCCTCCAGCAGGTCTTCTATGGTGACGATGCCGGCGGTGCCGCCGTATTCGTCGATCGCAACCGCCATCTGAGCGTGGTCGCGCTGCATTTCACGGAACAGGGCATCGATGTTTTTCGATTCCGGGACGAAATAAGGCGGCCGGATCATGTTGCGCAGGGAGAACGGTTCGCGAAAACCTTCGGCGGCATGGTAAAGCAAATCCTTGATGTGGAGGATGCCGACGATGTTGTCGATGTTGTCGTCATAAACCGGAATCCGGGTGTATTTCTCATGAATCGCCACTTCCAGGACTTCGGCGTAATCCGCGTCGACATCGAGCGAAACGATGCTGGTGCGGTGCGTCATGATCTCAGATACTTCCTTGTCGTTGAACTCGAAAATATTGTTGATCATCTCTTTTTCTTCTTCGTGAATGCTGCCCGATTCGCGCCCGACATCCACCATCATGCGGATCTCTTCCTCAGTCACGGTCCGGTCCGTCTGCGTGGGGTCAATACGCAGGATGCGCAGAACCAAGTTGGTGGAGCGGGTCAGCAGCCAGACAAAGGGTTTCAAAAATTTCCCGAGACCCGTGATAATCGACGCGACGCCATTGGCCAGCTTCTCCGGGTTGTGCTGGGCAACCCGCTTGGGCACCAGCTCGCCGAGAACCAGCGAAAAATAAGCCAGGATAACCGTCACAGCCACGACGCTGGCGGAACGGACAATCGGAAGATCCAGCCCAATCAGCGTATACAGCCGGTCCGCGAAAATATCTGCGGCGAAAGCTGAGGATAGAAAACCGGCCAGTGTGACGCCAACCTGGATGGTGGCAAGAAAACTGCCCGGCTCGTTGATCAGCTTGACCAGTTTGCGTGCGATGGGGTCGCCTTCTTCGGCTTTTCTGCGTACTTTATTGTCATTGAGGGTGATGACAGCGATTTCGGTCGCAGAAAAGAACGCATTGACCAGGATGAGAAGGAACAAGATCATTAAATCGAGGATCAAGGATGTGGTTGCGGGTGCGCTTGAGGAAAGCGGCTGTGCAACAGCCGCAAGCAACAAACCTATACTACTGCCATCTTCCACTGTGGTGAATCTCCTTTTTTCGCTCCGGCCTCGGCCGAATGCTGAACGGCAGGAAGAAGCAGCCTGCCTTCTGTGATTCAGTCCAATCATATCAGGTTTCGGTTTTATTCTCAACCCTAAATTGACAACAAGGCTGACCGGATGTCATAATGTGGGACAATAACGGTGGCTGCAACAGCGGAGGCAATCCATGACGTTTGCCGAAAAACTCAGTCTCTTGACGGGTGTCTACAAAATAAGCAACAGCCGGCTGGCACGCGCGATCCATGTGGACACATCGCTGGTCAGCCGATGGAAGACGGGTGAGCGGATACCATCTGCGCTGTCGCCGCACATCGCGGCTGTGGCTTCTTTTTTTGTTCAGACTGACGCTTATCCCTACCAGAGAGCCTACTTGGACAAGCTGCTGGCCGTTTTGCTGCGCGAGCACAAGGATGCAGACCAGCAAACGCGCATCCATGCCCTGGCCAGCTGGCTGACTTCTGGGGATGCGCGTGAACTGCCGGACATGCCCGAACGCATGGCCATATCAGCCGACGGGCCCGACCAGCTGGTCGGCAGTATCCGCCAGGCGGTATCCGGTGCTGCAGGGCCGCAGCCGGTCCTGCCTTCCGGCAGCCAGGCCGGCTGGTCGAAAGCCGTTCAGCCCGGCACCCCGGTACAATCCATGCTTTACCGGGGGCTCGACGGACGCCGCCAGGCCGTGGTCAATTTGCTGCAAAGCGTGCTGGGGCAGGACGAGACCTGTGAGCTGCTGCTGGTCAGCGAAGAGCCGATGGACTGGCTGCTGGGCGATCCGGCTTTCACCCGCCATTGGGCGAGCCTGATGCTCCAGATGATCCGGCGCGGCCATCAAATTACGGTCATTCACATCGTCAACCGCCAATCGCAGGACATCGCGCTCATCGTCGATTATTGGCTGCCGCTGCACCTGGCCGGCCACATGCAGTCTTTTTACAAGCCGCATTACGACGATCCGGCCATTCGCCAATCCTTGTTCATTGTCCGCAACCGGCTGGCCTGCCGCTCGCTGTCGTCGGGCCCGATGGACGGCCAGTGCGTGACCGAGGTTTCTCAGGATCCGGTCCTGGTCGAACACATGACGCAGGTTTATGCGGGTTATCTCAGCCAGTGCCTGCCGCTGCTCAAAGCGTACGGCGCGCACAACGCGGCCGAGCTCGCCCGGGAACTGGAAACATGGCGCAGCCAGCGGTTGATTACGCTGAGCCAGCACCTTAATATCGACTGCTTGCCCGCACGCACAACTGGCCGGCTCGCCGCCCTGCATGGTGATGCACTGCCTGCGCAAAACCAGTCCGCCGCCATGGTTATCGATCTGGTGCCCGATGCGCTCCTGGAGGACATCCTCAGCCAGGGAGCCGTCATCGGATCAGACTGCACCCTTTTCCTGGACCAGCCCTTCCAACTTGACCCGGCGGAATCTGCCGAATGGCTGCTGACGGTCGCAACGGCCTTGCGCACGCGAAAAGACTACGAGCTTTACCTGTATCCGGCCAGCGACGCCGCGGCGCTCGGCTGCAGCCTGGCCTGTTATGAGAACCAGGCGGCCCTGTTCGCGCCCCTCAAGGCCAGCCGCGCCTTCACCATCCTGCTGCAGGAGCGCAATGCCCTCTATTCGTTAAGCCTGTATCTGGATCGCTTCATCACCCGGATCCCGACAAGCCAGCGCAGCAAACCCGATGTCATCCGCCGCCTGGAGCGGACCGCCGAACTATTGCAGCAAAAGCACGAACATGCCAGCTCAGCACCCCCTGTCCCCTAGCGCACAACAAATCAGAAAAGGAGAAAACACCATGACACGTGAAGAAAAGCAGGCCAAATGTTTCGCCTGGCACGCCCGTATCCGGCCCGGCACCGCGGAGGCCTACCAGAAACGCCACGATGAGATCTGGCCCGAAATGACAGCTGTTCTCAACGAAGCCGGGATTCACAATTACACCATCTGGCTGTATGGCGACGAACTGTTCGGCTATTATGAGTGCGACGACCTGGACAAAGCGGCCCGCGTCCAGGCCGGCAGCCCGGTCGTCGACCGCTGGAACGATTTCATGAAGGATATCCTGATCATGGAATTCGATCCCGAGACCGGCGTGACACCGCCGCTCAAGCTGATGTTTTTCCATCCGTAAAGCATAGCCGACCTACCAACAGCGTCAAAGAGCCTTCGCCCGCTAAACGGGCGAAGGCTCTTTGCTGTGCTGACCAGGTCCTGGTTATTCTTCGTCTTCTTCCATCCGGGCCCGCGCGTCAGCGATGACTTTTTCGGCCACCACTTGCGGCGCTTGTTCATAACGGGCGAAGTTGATCGTGTACCAGCCCCGACCCTGGGTCATGGACTTGAGATCGGTGGCATACTTTGCCATTTCGGATGTAGGCGCTTCTGCCTGGACAACCTGTCCGTCATCATTCGCATTGATGCCCATGATGCGGCCGCGGCGCTTGTTGAGGTCACCCATGATGTCGCCCAGGAAATCGTCCGGGATGTGAATCTCGACGGTGCTGATCGGTTCGAGCAGGACCGGCGACGCCTGCGGCAGACCGGCCTTGTAGGCCAGACGGGCGGCAATCTTGAAGGCCATTTCCGATGAGTCGACATCGTGGTAGGACCCGTCTACCAGCGTCGCTTTCAGGTTGACAACCGGGTAGCCGGCCAGGATGCCGCGCCCGATCGCTTCCTGCAGGCCCTTTTCAACGGCCGGATGGAAGGATTTGGGTACGGAACCGCCGAAGATCTTTTCTTCGAAGACGAGGCCTTGCTCTTCGCCCGGCTCAAACTCGATCCAGACATCGCCGTACTGGCCGTGTCCGCCGGTCTGTTTCTTGTGCCGGCCCTGGACCTTGACCTTTTTGCGAATGGTTTCGCGGTAAGGCACACGCGGTTCTTCCAGCGTCGCCTCGACATTGAACTTGATTTTTAGCTTACTGCGCAGAACATCGATCTGCTGCTCACCGAGCCCGGAAACGACCAGCTGGCGCGTCTCCGGGTCGTTGACCACATTGAAGACCGGATCCTCGTCTTTGAGCTTGTGCAGGCCGGCCATGATCTTGTCTTCCTCGCCCTTGACCTTGGGGACAATCGCCATGGTCAGGCAGGGCACAGGGAAATCGATCTGCGGCAAGGTAAGGATCATGCTGCGGTCGCAAAGCGTGTCGTTGGTCGCGGTCACCATCAGCTTGGTCACCGCTCCGATGTCCCCGGCGCTGATCAGGTCCGCCTGGATCTGCTTCTTGCCGACCATGGTGAAAACGGAGCTGATGCGCTCGTCTTTCTCCTTGAGCGGGTTATAGACCGTGCTGTTGGCTTTCAGGGTGCCCGAGCAGACCTTGAACAGCGAGATGCGGCCGACAAAGGGGTCGGCGATCGTCTTGAAGACAAAGGCTGCCAGGGGGCCGTCCGGATTTGCCGGCAGCTCGATGGTCTCGCTTGACGATTGCGCCTCAGCGGCTTTGGATTCAGAAGCGGTCGGCAGGCAGCGAATCAGTTCATCCATCGTGAAGGCGATCGCCCAGTTGGCGGTCGACGCCCCGACAAAGACCGGATTCAGCGAACCGGCCAGAACAGCCGCGTGGATACCCTGGGTCAGCTCTTCGTCTGTAAAGGGCTCGCCGCTGAAGTATTTCTCCATCAGCTCTTCATCGGATTCCGCCACCGCTTCGTTTATCGACTCGCGCAGGCTTTCGAGCTCATCGACCAGGTCCGGCGGCATGTCTGCTGGCGTGGCCGCCCCGGTTTTCTTGTCAAAGCTAAACGCCTGACTGGTGAGGACATCGACAACGCCCGTCATCTGGCCGTCCTGAAGGATCGGCAGGGCAAACGGAATCACCGGCTGGCCATAGTTTTCTTTCAAGCTGGCGAGTGCCTTGTCGAAATTGGCGTTGGCCTCGTCCATACGGCTGATCATGAACGCGAACGGGACTTGTTTCCGACGGCACATCTTGACGGCCTTGTCGGTTCCGACAGCCGCACCGTCCTTGGCGCTGACCAGGATCAGGCCGGCGTCGGCCACCTGAACCCCCTGCATCACTTCGCCGACAAAATCGAAATCCCCAGGGGTGTCGATCAGGTTGATCTTGTTGTCGTTCCAGGCACATGAGGCAGTCGATGTATTCAGAGAAACTTGCCGGCGGATTTCCTCCGGGTCAAAGTCCATGACTGTATTGCCGTCTGCCGCACGGCCCATGCGGTCGATGACCTTGGCACAGAACAGAACCGCTTCTGCAAATGCCGACTTGCCGGAACCGCCGTGACCCATGAGAACAAGATTGTTGATCTTGTCTGCGGGAAAGTTTTTCATACCAAGAATACCCCCTTAATCGATCGCCCGCGCAGCCAACCGGGCATGCCAGATGCCGGGCGGGCACTGTGCATTCCATTATACTATGCACATTCTACAACTTCCACTATGAATTTTCACAAGATTCCTGACAGCGAATCTGCCATTCTCCCAGTACATTTTCGAGCTGCGTTCGGCTTGTCGCGGTCATGGCGGCGGCGCGCAGGCGGGCCGCACCGGGTGTGCCGCGCAGGTAATGGCCAAGGTGACGGCGCATCTCGCGAACGGCAGTCGCTTCGCCAAGCAGTCCGATCAGCTGGGCCAGGTGCTCGAGGATGACAGTCCGGCGCTCTTCCAGTCCGGGTCCGGTGTCTTCGCGGCGGTGGATCTGCCGGAAGAGCCAGGGGTTGCCCTGGGCTGCGCGGCCGATCATGACCCCATCCACACCGGTTTCGTCAAGCATGCGCCAGGCATCCTGCCAGCCCGTGATGTCGCCGTTGCCGAAAACGGGCAGCGCCACCGCATCCCGTACAGCGGCCAGAACAGACCAGTCTGCCCGGCCGCTGTACATCTGCGCGCGCGTCCTGGCATGGACCGTGATCGCGGCCACGCCGCATTCGGCAAGCATCCGGGCAAACGGCACGGCGCTGATCGATGCGCTGTCCCAGCCGCTGCGGCATTTGACGGTCACCGGCTTACTGCCGGCGGCGCTGACAGATCGCTGCGCGATCCGCGCGGCCAGCAGGGGGGTCTGCATCAGAGCACAACCGGCGCCCTCGGAAACCACCTTGCGCACCGGGCAGCCCATGTTGATATCGATCAAACCGCAGCGGCTGAGGATGGGATGATCGAGAATCTGCCCGATCGCGGCAACAAAGTCGTCCGGGTCCGCCCCGAACAGCTGGATGCCCATGGCCCCGGCATCGGGGTCGATCGCCAGATAGCGCCAATTGCGGCGCATGGCCGGGTCGTAAGCCATGCCGCGGGCACTGACCAGCTCGGTCACGGTCAGTCCCGCGCCCAGCCGGTGGCAGATTCGGCGAAAAGCCAGATCAGAGGTACCCGCCATCGGAGCCAGGGCCAGGTTGTTGGGCAAGTGAAGCGGCCCGATCTGCAGCGGGCGTACCATGGGGGTCCCGTTCATATCTCCTGCCCGCTCAGCTGCTTCTGAATGGCTGCCAGGACACGCTTGCGCTCGGATTTGTCGCGCACATCGCCCCGGAATAAAATCGGTTCGCCAACCTGGATCGTATGGGTGATGGCATCGGCATACAACGGCGTGAAAGGAATGTGGCGGCCTGTTTCGCGGTAATACAGGCGGTCGATCATCAAAAACCCGTCATAGAGGTCACCCATTTCCGGGTCATGGCTGGCGTAGTCGCGATCCGGAAAAATCAGCAGGCTCTCCTTTTGCTTCAGCGCCGCCAGGCTTTTCTGGTAGGTCCGGATGATCTGCATCGAGTTGCGATAGACCGGGATCGTCTTGCCCGAGCGCATCAGGGCCGGCAGGTAGGCGGCGATCACCACGCTCGCCAGGCGGGCTCTCCATTTCGGCCAGCCAAAACGGTCCGTCAAGGTGTAGCTCATCATGTGCTGGTAACAGGTCTTGCGGTCATGATAGACATGCAGCGACCAGGTGCGAATTTTACCCGGCAGCCAGGGAAGGGTCATGAAGATCCCCTTGGTGTCAAAATGGCGGCATAAATAAACCTGAGGATCGTAAAGCTTTTCCGCGCCGCTGATCCGGTAAGTCGGATAGAAGCTGCGAACTAAAAATCGGGAAAACCGATACAGGCGACCATAATCAGGCATGCTGTTCCACCACATTCCGCTCAAGTGATCAGAATCCGGGAACAGGTCATGTACACTGTGCGCCGCGATTCTCATCTCATGTTAATGATTGGACACGCATTTGTCAAAAGATGCATTATC
>JAAYJD010000054.1 GCA_012523135.1 Clostridiaceae bacterium | reverse complement strand
TCTGGATAAAGCAGTAGAAGGGGAACTCGAACTGGCGGCCGTTGGTGTCGGCCACGATCGAGACCTCCATCGGGATCAGGTCGAAAACCCAGGCGCAGTTTTTCATCTCCTCAGGCAGGTTGCGCAGGTGCTTGACGTAAAATCCGCCCCAGACACCCTCCAGGTAGACCGGCCGGCAGCGCAGCGGGTAGGTGACCATGACGGCAAACAGCTGCTTCAGGACCGGCAGGGCGATCAGCTGCATCCGCTCCGCGTCGTCGCCCGTCAGGTAGTAGTCGAGCTGGTTTTCCCGGATCAGCCGGCCGCGCAGCTCGGCAGTCACCTCGAAATCGACATAATAGGCCCGACGCAGCAGCGCGCTGATCTTGTCGAAGCGCTGCCGGCCCAGGTTGCTGCAAACGCCGCTGCGGTAATTCAGTACGGTCCGTTTCTGGGTGACATCGACAAAGAGGTTTAAGTCGAACAGCGGTCGCAGCTTGTCGCTCAGGGTGCCGTGGCCATAGACCAGGATCAGACCCGTACCGTCGGCGGAAAACTGCCGCAGCTGTTCGGTCAGCGCCGTTACCTTGCCGCCGTCCAGCAGGCCGTCAAAGCCCTCGTGGTAGAGCGAGCCGAAGAGCAGGACCGGATCCAGGTCCCGGTCCTCCGGCAGGTAAGGCTTCAGCTTCTCGTCGAGCACGGCTTCGTTCAGGTAAAGGGACTCGGTCGTCGCCAGCCGGACGGGAATGCCGCGGGCCTCGCAGGCCAGGGCGATCGCGCCGGCCAGCTTGGCAAGCGGCGCGCTCATATACCCGTCGATACCCAGCAGACAGGTTTTTTGCCGAACCAGCTTATCGGCCACCCGGGACGCGACCGCCTGGGCCGACGCGGCTGTATCCGCCGTGATCTGGTCGGTCAGCTGCCGCTCGACCGCGATGCGGTTGACGGCGGACGGGTCGTTGTATGGAAAAGGCGTAAACATGAAACTCATTCGTGGTGCCCCCGTTCTGCGATGCTGCCGGGTGCCTGTGTGTTGAACGTGCCGGCCGCTTCTCGTTGTTCGTCGATGGCTTCAGTATAGAGAATAAAACAGGCTTTCGTCAACAATTAAGTGTCAAAACAATTATATGTCGCGCATATTAATTGTCAGCATTATTATTTTTTATCAGTCATAAGGCTAGGCAGCATCACTGCTTGTTGCACGATTACCGTTTATCTTCACAATTTTAGCGTGAGAGACAGAAAGCGCCAAAATAACATGAGCCTATTTTTTGTCAGATTAAAATTATCTCTTGAAATGTTTTTGCCCATGCCTTATAGTAAAAGTGTTCATTTTCAGAAGCACGATTTCAGGTTACACGTTAGGAGCGCTCGCTGATGAAAAGACCACCGCCCAGCCTGCTGGCCAGAAAAACTTCCAAGGATCGCCTGATCGGGTTGTACCGCTACATGCGCAAGGATTACATGCTTTACCTGATGATCCTGCCGGGCATCGCCTACATCCTGATCTTCAAATACTGGCCGATGTATGGTATCTCGATCGCGTTTCGCGACTTCAGCATCTTCAAAGGGTATGCCGACGCACCCTGGGTCGGGCTACGCAATTTTGTCACGCTCTTTGGCAAAGCGGGCTTTATCCGCGCCTTGAAAAACAACATCATCATCTCCGTTCTCAAGCTGATCATGGGCTTCCCCTTCCCGATCATCCTCTCGCTGATGATCAATGAGCTATCCAACATGAAATACAAGAAGCTGATTCAGACCTCCGTCATCCTGCCCAACTTCGTTTCCTGGGTTGTCATCAACGGCCTGCTCTACGCGATCCTCTCGCCGAGCAGCGGTGCGATCCAGGGCTTGCTGGCTGCCTTCGGTTATGACGGCAAGTTCCCCAACCTGATGACCGACAAGAGCAACTTCCGCATGGTGATCGTCTTGTCCCATATCTGGAAGGGCGCCGGCATGGGCACCATCGTCTACCTGGCCGCCATCGCCGGCATCGACCGCGAGCAATACGAAGCGGCAGCCATCGACGGTGCCGGCCGCCTGTCGCAGATGTGGCACATCACGCTGGCCTCGCTGCGCTCGACGATCGTCATTTTACTGATCTTCCGCGTCGGCGAGATGATGTACGCCGGCTTTGACCAGATCTTCGCCATCTCCAATCCCCTGGTCATCTCGGTCGCCGACATCATCGACACCTATGTCTACACGATCGGCCTCGAGCAGCGCAATTTCATGCTGGCCACCGCGGCCGGCCTGTTCCAGTCCTTTATCGGCCTCATGCTGGTGCTGATCACCAATGCCATTGCCAACCGCATTGAGCCGGACAGCAGCCTGATGAATTTCGCCAAGCGAAAATAATTTGGTTGCGGCCGGTCGGATGCCTTGTCACAAGGGAGGACATGCATGAACAAAAAAACAGCACCTGAGATATTCGGATTGTCGCTGAACACCATCTTGCTGTTCATCTTCGCTTTTTCGACGACATATCCATTCTGGCACGTGATCATGTACTCGATCAGCGACTCGCGTGCAGCCATGAGCGGCGGATTGTTCTTCATTCCGCGCGACCCGACGCTGCTGGCCTACCGGATGCTGTTCAAGACCAAGCTGATCTTCATCGTCTACCGCAACACGATCATCCGTACGGTAGCCGGCACAGGACTTAGCGTCCTGCTCAGCTCGCTGACCGCCTACCCCCTGTCCCTGGCCCGATTCAAAGGCCGCAGTTTTTTCTCCCTGATGATCTTTTTCACGATGCTCTTCTCCGGCGGCATGATCCCGACCTACCTGGTCGTCAAGAATCTGGGGCTCCTGAATTCGCTCTGGGCCCTGATCCTGCCGGGTGCGATGAGCGCCTACAACATGTTCATCCTGCGCAACTTTTTCCAGTCGATCCCCAACTCACTTGAGGAGTCGGCGCTGCTCGACGGCGCCAACCCGCTGCAGGTGCTGTTCCGGATCATCCTGCCCCTGTCCGCGCCGGCCCTGGCGGCCATCGCCATGTTCTACGGCGTCGGCAACTGGAACTCCTATCTCGACGGCGTGCTGTACATCAACGACGCCAACAAGCAGATCCTCCAGGTCTACCTGCGCACCATGCTCGGCACAGCCGGCGCCAAAGGTGTGCTGGGCGATATCAGCGGCAACCTCTCAGATGCAAGCAGCCTGACCGAGGAAACGATGAAAATGGTCACCATCACCGTTTCGGTCATTCCCGTCCTCATTGTTTACCCATTCCTGCAGAAGTACTACACAAAAGGCATTCTGATCGGCTCCGTCAAAGGATGACCGCAGAAAAAGAAAAAGGAGGAAGATCATGAAGAACAGCAAACGAATCCTGAGCGTCGCTCTGGCCCTGCTGCTGGTGTTCGCCCTGGCGGCCTGCCAGTCGACACCGACGACAACCGGAGGAACAACCGGCGCGACCACCACCAAAGGCACAACCGCGACCACGACTGCGGCCACCACGACGACGGGGACAACCGCGCCGCCCGAACCGATCGTGATCAGCACCCTGCACGCCGGCGACAACACGCCGAACCCGGACAACCTGGTTCTGCAGGAAATCACCAAGCTGACCGGCTACATCGTCGAAATGACCTATGTGCCGGGCGCCGACTACAATACCAAGCTTAACGCCCTGATCGCCGCAGACGACCTGCCGGACCTGTTCTCCCTTGGCACCAACGACGCCCTGCAGATGCGCGACGCCGGCCTGCTGACCGACCTGACCGATATCCTGCCGGCCAATGCCCCGACGATCATGGCCGATGTCGGCGACGAGCTCTTCAAGGCTCCGGCCAACTTCGACGAAAAGATCTACCTGGTCTTCCGCGGTGCCTTGGGCTACCCGATGAACACCAGCATCCGCACCGACTGGCTGGCTAATGTTGGCCTCGAGATGCCCAAGAACCTGGATGAGTTCTATACGGTTCTGAAGGCTTTCACCGAGGACGACCCCAACAAGAGCGGTAAGAAAGACACCTTCGGCCTGGCCGGCGGTATCGGCCGCAACTACTACGCCAGCATTTTCGGCGCCTATGGCATTCCCGTCGACCGCAACATCCAGCTATCTGACGGCACCGTCACGACCTGGATGAAGCACCCCATGATCCTGGACGCTTTCGAGTACATGCAAAAGCTGTATAAAGAAAACCTGATGGAACCCGATTTCGCCACCATCCCCGCCATGGAGCTGTTCGGCAAGCTGTGGACCGGCGTCGCCGGCGTCCTGATCTTCCAGTGTGTCGGCACGACCAACAACTGGATGCCCAGCCGTTACACGGAGACTCCGCTGCCGACCTTTGGTTTTGCCACCCTGGCCGGCCCTGGCGGATCCGGCGGCGTGCCCACGATCTACCCGGACTACAACAGCGGCTGGGTGGTCGCGGCCTCCTGCGAAACCCCTGTTGACGCCGTCAAGCTGGCTGAATTCTTCGCCTCCGATGCAGGCGACGAACTGCTCTACCTGGGCGTCGAAGACGTCATGTTCCGCTGGACCGACAAGGCAGCCGGCAAATATGAGCGCATCGCGCCCTACACCGACGACGCCACCCACCGCGCGGCCGGCGCGTTCGTCTACCACGGCCGTTTTGCCAGCAAGAACAACATCGAAGTCCGCCTGTTCAACGAACTGACCCGCGAAGGCGTCGCTCTGGCCCATTCCCAGGGACTGCCGGACGCCACGATCGTCGGCGCCTTTGACGAAAACGTCGAATATGCTTCGGCACTCGGTGCGATCATCGAGGAAGCTTTCGCTCAGCTGGTCGTCACCGACGGTGACCTGGCCGCCGAACACGCCGAGTTCATGAAACAATGGGACGAAGCCGGCGGCACCATCTGGGAAGAAGCGGCCACCGCCATGTACAAGGCCGAAAACCCCTGATGATCCGCATATCCTGACGAAAACCACGTGATGCAGTCCGGCCGGCTAACGATCAGCCGGCCGGACTGACTTTTTACCGGAGGGTGACATGCAAGCCAGCATCGCCAAGGTCAATGGCCAGATGTGCCTCTCTGTCGGGGAAACGCAGGTGGCGCCCGTCGCCTTCCGCTCTTTTCGTCCCCAGGCCGACATCACCGCCGACTTCAGCCAGCATGGCTTTCGGCTGTTCAACCTCTTTCCCAGCGGCATCAACTGCGCGCTGGCCAACCGGACCATCCCCTATTCCCCGTTCGGCGAAGTCTGGGCCGGCGAAGGCGTCTACCGCTGGGACCGACTCCGTGAGCAGGTCGACCTGCTGAACGAAAACGCGCCGGACAGCCTCGTCTCCGTCAACGTGCAGCTGGATGCGCCGGACTGGTACCGGCGCGCGCATCCCGAGTGCGGCGACTCCTGGGACCAGCTGATCCAGAACGCCGGCTACCAGCCCTGGCGCGAAAGCGCCGCCCGTTATATGTGCGACCTGGTCGACATGCTCGACGCCTGGCTGCCCGGCCGCCTGTACGGCATCTTTCTGCTGGCCGGCGGCACGACCGAATGGTATACCCGCAACCCGGACGGGTTCAACCACCCGCTCCCGATCCAGACCGGGGCCTTCCGCACCTGGAGCGGCGATCCGAACGCCCGGATCCCGCCGCCGGATGTGCTGCACCGAACCTCGGACGGCTGTTTCCGCCACCCGGTCAAGGACGCGGAGGCGCTGACCTATTGGCGCTTTGTCAGCGAAATCGTCACGGACTGCATCCGCTATTTTGCCGCGGTCGCCAAACGGCACACCCACGTAACCAAACTGGTGGGTGCCTTCACCGGCTATATCCACGGTATGGCGCTGCCCGGCGTGGTCCTGTCCAGCTACAATGAATTTTCCGCGATTTTGCGTGACCCCAATATAGACTGCATCTTCTGTCCGGCGTCGTACCGCTTTCGCAAGCTGGCCGACACCAGCGCGTTCCGTGTCCCCGTCGACAGCTACGCCCTGCACAACAAGCTCTACTTCCACGAAATCGATTCCACGACCCACCTGACCCACGACCACCCGATCGCCCGGCTGCACAGCAAGCACGACGGCCCCTTTGCCAGCTTGCGCGATACGGCGGCCTATTTCCGGCGCGAGGTCGGCATGACGCTGGCCAAGGGCCAGGGCTACTGGTGGTTCGACATGTTCGCCGGCTGGTACGACGAGCCCCAAACCATGAACGAACTGGAAAGATTGCGCCTGCTCAGCGACACGATGCTGCATCTGCCCGTCGAGCCCCTGAGCGAGGTCTGCCTGGTCACCGACCTGGAATCGAATTACTATCTTGGCACAGGACCGGACACGCCGTACCCGATGGCCGAGGAGCAGGCACCGGACCTCAATCGCCTGGGCTGTCCCTGGGACAGCCTCCTGACCGATGATTTATTCAGCGAAGCCTTTGACGAAGGCCGCACCAAGCTGTTCATCTTCCCCAACCTATTCAAGCCAACAGCGCGCCTGCTGGCCAAAATCCAGGCTTTGCGCCAGGCCGGCAAATGCTTGCTCTTTACCCACGCGCCCGGCTATATCGCGGCGGACGGCTTCTCGCTCGATGGCATGCGCGCGCTGTCCGGCCTGTCGCTGGCCCGCGCTGACGGCAGCGGTGATACCATCCTGGGCGACGACGGCATCCACTGCCCCATGGCGGTCACGCCGCGCTTTTATGCCCGGGACGGTGACGAAACCTGGGCGCGCTACGCCGATGGCCGCGCCGGGCTGGCGCTGCGCAGCCGGCCGGATGTGCCCGGCTTTGATGCTTTCTGTGCCGCTGTGCCGGTGCCCGTCGCCTGGCTGCGCCGGCTGGCCGAAAAGGCCGGTTGTTTCCGATACATCGACACGGCGGATCCGCTCTACGCCAACAGCCGCCTGCTGACGGTCTTCTGTCACGAGCCCGGCGTGCGCCGGCTCTTCTGGCCGCAGCCAGCCCAGCTGATGGACTATTTCTCGGGTGAAGTTTTCCAGACCGGACCGGAGGGTGCGGCGGTGCCTTTTGCGGCGAATGAAACGCGCATCTTCCTGGCGGAAACCGGGCCGAGCGCCGCGTCTGTCGCGCCGGGACGCTTCCTGGCATCCAGGTAGGGAGGACGCATGTACCAGCTGCAAAACGACCATTTGACTGTCCGCTTCGATGAGCAAGGCCGCCTGACCTGGCTGGAGAACAACCGGTCCGGCTGCGGCAACGTCATGGCCGCGCCGGCCGCCGACAGCTTCAAGCTCGTCTTCCAGCGGGGCGGCAACTGGGAACATGTCGTCTTCGGGAGGCGGCAGACCTACCGGGTACAGCAGGACGGCAACCAGCTCGCTTTTATCCTGGACGAGGTTTCAACACCGACCGGTTCAGCCAAGATCGCGGTCACGCTCAGCGCGAGGCTCCAGGACGAAACACTCGTCTTTGACGCCGTCATCGATAACCAGGACGACGCCCTGGTAACCGATTTCTTCTACCCCCAGGTCGGGCAGATCCGCAGCCTGGCCGGCGGCAAGCCGGCTTTGCTCTGGCCCCAGCAGGCCGGGGAGAAGATCACCGACATCGGCGGTTATCTCAAGGGCTTGAGCCAATCGGCCGACAGAAAGAAGAGCGTCTCCTACACGACCAAGCTCGAGGACAACCATACGCTGTCGATCACCTACCCGGGCAGTGCCAGCATGGCATGGATGGCCCTGACCGACCATGACCAGGTGCTGCACCTGGCTTCATACGACCAGAAGTGCCAGGCCTGCGAGCTGCTCGCCTCTGGTTCGGACGACGGTGCCGTCCTGCTCGGTTTCGACCGCTTCGCCTTTGTGACGGCCGGAAAACGCTGGACGTCGCCGCCCGCCCGCCTGATGCTCTACACCGGCAGCTGGCACCGCGGCGCGATCTGCTACCGAGACTGGTTCAACACCTGGCGGCCGCATTACGACAAGCCGCAATGGATCCAGGACATGACCGGCTATTTTCTGGTCATCAACAAGCAGCAGTACGGGCACGAGATGTGGCCCTATGACACCCTGCCCCAGCTGTATGCGCATGCCAAAGCCCACGGCTGCGACACGCTGGGGCTGTTCGGCTGGTATGACAGCGGCCATGACAACCAATACCCGGATCTTGAAGTCAGCCGCGGCCTGGGAGGTGCGGTCAAGCTGAAAAAGAACATCCGGGCGGTCCAGCAGGCCGGCGGCCACGTCACCTTGTATGTCCAGGGCCACCTGATCGATGTCCAGTCCGACTTCTATAAGCAGGGCGGGGATCGCGTGGCGGCCAAGTCGATCTGGGGTTTTCCCTACACCGAGCAGTACAACAAGGCCCACGACAGCAGCTACCTGCGCCGCTTCACGCGCAAGACCTTCGCCATCGCCTGCCCGTCCTGCCCCGAATGGCAGGCCCTGATGCGCGACAAAGCCGATTTCGTGGCCCGGTTCGGCCCGGACGGCGTGCTTTACGACCAGATCGGCGGCGTTGCGCCCTACCCCTGCTTCGATGCGACGCACCCGCACCAGGACGGCAATCCGGGGCTGGCCATGAGCCAGGGCCGCGTCGCCCTGCTCCGGATCATCCAGGAGCGGACCAAGACGCAGCATGCCGAATTCGGCTTCATGAGCGAGCACATCACGGACGTGTACGCCGCTTACCTGGACGGCCTGCACGGCATCAACAGCCTGCCCGGCGAACCGGGCGAACGCAGCGCGGATCCGGCGCGCAGCGCCACCTTGAATTATCCCGAGCTGTTCCGTTTCTGTTTCCCGGATGCCGTGATCACGGTCCGCAATAAATACCCGACCATCGAGCCGCGCATGACCAACTACGCGTTCACCTTCGGCTTTCGCCTGGAAATGGAGATCCGCTACCGCCGCGACTGCGAGGATCTTGGCGCCGACCGCTGGCCGGCCTGGCGTGAATACGCGGCGGCGGTGACGAAGCTGCGATTGCGTTACCGCCCGATCCTGTTCCGCGGCACGTTCCTCGATGACCGGCCGCTCAAAAACGGCAACCCGCAGATCATCGCCAAGGCGACCCGCTACCAAGACCTGCTGGCCGTGACCTGCTGGAACGACACCCCTGACGACCAGCCCCTGGCGCTTCATGTTCCGGGCTACCGCTTCCGGGAATGGGCCTTTATCGACGGGGCCCGGCCGGACCTGCCGCACCAGCTGGCAGCCGGGCAGATCGGCCTGGCGCTATACAAGGAGGAAGAACATGTACGAGCTGAAAAATGATCATCTCACCGTCTGCTTCGACGGTCAGGGCCGCCTGACCTGGCTGGAGAACAACCGGGCCGGTCACGGCAACGTGGTCGCCGCGTCGGCCGAAGACAGCTTCAAGCTGGTCTACCGCCAGGGCGGCAACTGGGAAAATGTCGTGCTGGGCCGGGACCAGCAGGTCCGGGTCGTCCAGCAGGCAGACCGCCTGGAATTCCGGATCGACCAGGCGAAGACGCCGGAAGGCGACGCGCCGATCGCCCTGGTGCTGACCGCCTGCCTGCAGGGCGAGGATCTGGTCTTTGGCGCCACGATCCGAAACGACAGTCCGGATGCCCTGGTCACCGATTTTTACTACCCCCAGGCCGGTGCGTTCCGGACACTGGCGGGCGGCAAGCCGGCCCTGCTCTGGCCCTACCAGAGCGGCGTCAAGATCACCAACATCGGCGAGCGGCTGGCCGCCCTGCCGCCGGTCCGCGAGGAGCACAACGCACTCTGCATGACCTATCACCACATGGGCAGCATGCAGTGGATGGCGCTGGTCGACGGGACCGAAACGCTCTACCTGGGCGTACACGACGACAAGCCCTACGCCTCGGAGCTGCGCGTCGTCGGCCGGCCGGATGATTCGGGCGTCGTGACACTGGGTTTTGACCGCCTCCCCTTTGTCGCCGGCGACGAGACCTGGGTCTCGCCGGACACCGTGCTCAAGCTCTACACCGGCAGCTGGCACCGCGGCGCCGACGACTACGCGCGCTTTGCCAACCGGACACGGCCGCATCACGCCAAGCCGCGCTGGATCGAAGACATGCAGGGCTATTTCCTGGTGATCAACAAGCAGCAGTACGGCCATGAGATGTGGCCCTATGACACACTGCCGGAGCTGTACCAGCGCGCCCTGGAACATGGCTGCGATGTCCTGGGGCTGTTCGGCTGGTACGACAGCGGCCACGACAACCAGTATCCGGACCTCGAGGTCAGCGAATCGCTGGGCGGCGCGGACACGCTGAAGGCCAACATTAAGGCCGTCCAGCAAGCCGGCGGCCATGTCACCTTGTATCTGCAAGGGCACCTGATCGACGTCACCTCGCCCTTCTACAAGAACGGGGGCCACCGCTTCGAGATCAAGTCGCTCTGGGGCACGCCGTATTACGAGCAGTACAACAAGTCCCACGACAGCGCGTTTTTAAAAAACTACACGCGCAAGACGTTCGCCACCGCCTGCCCGGCCTGTCCGGAATGGCGCGACCTGATGCGCGACAAGGCCAACTGGGCGGCCGCCTTCGGCCCCGACGGCGTGCTCTACGACCAGATCGGCGGCATACCGCCCTACCCCTGCTTCGACGACAGCCACCCGCACGATGAGAACAAGCCGTCCCTGAACATGACCCGCGGCAGGCAGTTCCTGATGTCCGGCATCCTGGAACGCGCCCGCGAGATCGGGCCGGATTTCGCGTTTTTGACCGAGAACATCACGGACGCCTACTCTGCCTACGTGGACTGCCTGCACGGCATCTACGCCCATCCCAGCCGGGCCGGCGACCGCCGCGACTGCCGCCTGGACCCGGATCGCTCCGAAGAGCTCAACTACCCTGAGCTGTTCCGCTACTGCTTCCCCGACGTGATCGTCACGGTGCGCAACCCCAAACCCTATCTGACACCGCGCTTCGTCAACTACGCCTTCACCTTCGGCTTCCGCTTCGAAATGGAGCTGCGCTACCGCGAGGACGTACGCGAGATCAAAGCGGATGCCTGGCCCGAATGGCGCCAGTACGCCAAGGCGGTTTCGGCGCTGCGCCGCCAGCACTGGGATTTGCTCGGCCACGGCCGCTACACCGACGAGCGCGACCTGGTAAACCAAAATCCGGATGTGATCGCCCGGGCGTTTGCCAAAGACAGTCAAGTGGCCGTCGCCTGCTGGAACGACACCAACGAGACCCAGCCTCTGGCCATTGCCCTGCCCGGCTATGCGCTGAAATCCTGGAGCACGATCGACGGATCGGGCGACCAGCTCCCCGCAGCCCTGAAAGCACAAGAGATCGGCATCGCCGTCTATGAAAGGAAGGATACCCATGTTTGAACTACGCAACCAGCACCTGACCGTTCGCTTTGACGAACAAGGCCGCCTGACCTGGCTGGAGAACAACCAGACCGGACACGGCAACCGGATCGACACCCCGGCGGAAAGCTTCAAGCTGGTCTTCCAGCAGGGCGAGAACTGGGAGCATGTCGCTTTCGGCGACCGCCAGAGCTATGAGATCGTGCAGGGCGACGGCAAGATCGACTTCATCGTCGCATCGGTCCAGACCCCCACCGGCCCGGCCGCGATCAAGGTCGTGCTGTCCGCCCGCCTGCAGGGCGAGGACCTCGTCTTCGACGCCTCGATCGACAACCGGACCGACGCCCTGGTCACGGATTTCGAGTACCCCCGGGTCGGTGTCATCAAAAGCCTGGCCGGCGGCAAACCGGCACTGCTCTGGCCGCACCAGAGCGGAGAAAAGGTCAGCAACATCGGGCAGGTCCTGTCGGCCATGCCCTACGGCCGCGAGGAGAGCAGCACGCTGGCGATCACCTACCCGGGGCCTGCCAGCATGCAGTGGATGGCGCTGACCGAAAAGGATCAGACCCTCTACCTGGGCGTCCACGACCCGGACTGCATGGCCAGCGAGCTGCGCGCCGCCGGCGACGCCGAGGATACCGGTGCCATCACGCTCAGCTTCAACCGCTTCGCCTTCGTCAAGCAGGACGAAACCTGGCCGTCGCCCCCGGCCGTGCTCAAGCTCTACACCGGCAGCTGGCACCGCGGCGCCGACGACTACAAGACCTGGTCGGCCACCTGGCGGCCGCACCACGACAAGCCGCAGTGGATCCAGGACATGCTCGGCTATTTCCTGGTGATCAACAAGCAGCAGTACGGCCACGAGATGTGGCCCTACGACACGCTGCCCGAGCTGTACGAACGCGCTCTGGCCCACGGCTGCGACGCACTCGGCCTGTTCGGCTGGTACCACAGCGGCCACGACAACCAGTACCCGGATCTCGAGGTCAGCGAGACGCTGGGCGGGGCGGACCAGCTGAAGGCGAACATCCAGGCGGTCCAGCAGGCCGGCGGCCACGTCACCTTGTATTTCCAGGGGCACCTGATCGACGTCAACACCGACTACTACAAGAACGGCGGTCACCGCTTTGAGTCCAAGTCGAGCTGGGGCGTCCCCTACTACGAGCAGTACAACAAGTACCACAACAGCCACTTCCTCAAACGCTTTACGCGCAAGACCTTCTCCAACGCCTGCCCGGCCTGCCCGGAATGGCAGCAGCTGATGCGCGACAAGGCCCATTTCGTGGCCCAGTTCGGCCCCGACGGCGTCCTGTACGACCAGATCGGCGGCATGCCGCCCTACCCCTGCTTCGACGACAGTCACCCGCACAAGCATGGCAAGCCGTCGCTGTCGATCAGCCAAGGGCGCTACCAGCTGCTGGACGGCATCCAGAAAGAGACGAAAAAAATCGATCCGGAATTCGCATTCATGACCGAACACATCACGGACCTGTACTCGGCCTTCGTCGACGCCCTGCACGGCATCAACAGCCGGCCCAGCCGCGCCGGCGACCGCCAGGCGAGCCTGCTGGACGAGGCGCACTGCGAGACGCTCAATTACCCGGAGCTGTTCCGCTACTGCTTCCCCGACGTGATCATCACGGTGCGCAACCCGGCGCCGTACATCACGCAGCGCTTTGCCAACTATGCTTTCACCTTCGGCTTCCGCTACGAGATGGAGCTGCGCTACCTGGCCGACTGCGAGGAGATCAAGGCGGACAAATGGCCGGAACGCCGCGCCTACGCCGCGGCCGTTTCCGCTCTGCGCCGCCGCTACTGGCAGGTGCTGGGCCACGGGGAATTTATCGACGAGCTCGGCCTGGTCAACCAGAACCAAGCGGTCATCGCCAAGGCCTACACGGGTGACGACCAAGTCCTGGTGGCCTGCTGGAACGATACCGAGCAGGCGCAAGCCCTCAGCCTTTCTGTACCGGGCTATACGTTCAGCGAATGGGCGGACACCGACACGACCGAAGCCGCGCTGCCGGCCACAATCGGCGCCGGACGCATCGGCCTGGCCGTCTTCACCCGGTCATGACGGAGCTGCCGATGAGCGCATCACTTGACAACCTGGTCTACCTGAGCTCGGGCGACTGGGAAGCATAT
>JAAYJD010000053.1 GCA_012523135.1 Clostridiaceae bacterium | reverse complement strand
GTGTTAACCGGGCTGGATGAAGACCAGCGCGGAGTCGGGAGGGTATGTCATGAAAACGTATGTCTTTGCCGGAGCCAGCAACCGGGCCTTGCACATGTACGCCAAGCCCATGAGACAGGATTTTTCGCGTGAATGGCGCATCCTGGGAGGCTTTGACATCAACCCTGGACAGGCACAGGTTTTTGCCGAACTGGCCGGCGGCATGCCGGTCTTTACCGACTTTGCGGACATGCTGGACAAGACCAGCCCGGACTGCGTCATCGTCACAACCGTCGACGCGTACCACAGCGACTATACGGTCGGGTCGCTCCAGGCCGGCTGCGACGTGATCGTCGAAAAGCCCATGGCGACAGACGCCGCCGGCTGCCGCGCGATCCTGGCCGCGGAGCAGGCGACTGGCAAGAAGGTCACGGTGACGTTCAATTACCGTTTCGTGCCGTTTGTCACCCGGCTCAAGGAGATCGTTGCCGGAGGGGCTGTCGGCCAGGTGTACAGCGTCCATTTCGAGTGGCTGCTGACCCGCAACATGGCTTACGCCGCGCACGGCGCCAGCTATTTCCGGCGCTGGAACGCCCGCATGCAAAAGAGCGGCGGCCTGCTGGTGCACAAGGCGACCCACCACTTCGACATGATCAACTGGGTCATCAGCCAGCAACCAAGCCTGGTTTCTGCCTGCGGCCAGCTGAACGTCTACGGCAGCCAAAACGCCCCCTACCGCGGCACGCGCTGCTCGACCTGCGCCCACCAGCGCGAGTGCCCCTTCTACTACGCGCTGACCGACTTTGAAAAGGCCTTTTACGCCGAACAGGAAACCTACGACGGCTACATCAAGGACAACTGCGTCTTCGCGCCGGATATCGACATCTATGACACCATGGCCGCGACCGTCCAGTACGGCCAGGGGGCGGTGATGGCCTATTCGCTCAACGCCACGACCCCCTATGAAGGCTGGCACCTGGCGATCAACGGATCACAAGGCCGCCTGGAAATGTCCAACTTCGAAACAGGCCCCCAGTCGGAAGAGCCGGACATCCACATCAGGGTCCTGGACCTGGATAACCGCCTGACCGACCACGTCGTATCCAGGCTGGCCGGCGAACATGGCGGCGGGGACGAACGGCTGCGTCGCATGCTGTTCCTGGAACCACAGCCGGATCCGCTCGGCCACGGCGCCAACAGCCTGGCGGGCGCCCATTCGGTTCTGATTGGCGCAGCCGCGAACCTGTCGATCAGGGAAAAACGCATGGTCTCGATCGCCCGGCTGCTTGGCCAGGGAGGGTGACATGACGGAAACGGCAGACAGAACCGTCGTCCGAAAGCCGGACATCGTCCGGGCCCTGCAGATCCTGGGCGTGCTGCCCGGGGATATCCTGCTGATCCATTCATCCATGAAAAGCTTCGGCTATGTGGCCGGCGGCCCGCTTGCAGTCATCGAGGCGGCCATGGCGGCCGTGACCGGACAGGGGACCGTCGTTTTCCCGACGCTCGTCCAGCGGGACTTCGCCCATGCCTACATCAACTGGGACAAGGCGCGTTCTCCCTCGGATGTCGGCCTGATCAGCGAAACGTTTCGCCGCATGGCCGGAACGGTGCGCAGCGACCAGGCGACCCATTCGGTGGCAGCCTGGGGCCGACAGGCCGACGAACTGACCCGCGGGCATACGGCCTACGGCCCGCGCATGGGCACCTTCGGGGATTACAGCTTTTCCTATTCGTCACCCTGGCAGAAGCTCTATTTGTACGGGGCACGGATCTGCTTCATGGGTGTCGACACCCGCAGCAACACGTTCAAGCATTTCGTCGAATACTGCCTGATGGAAACCCTGCTCAAGCAGATCGCAGACCCCCGCCTGAAGTGCCCGGCCATGGCGGAAGTCAAGCAGCACAACAAACCCGGCATCTGGCCCTATATCGATTCGGCCAAAGCCGAGCGCGTCCTCGGGCAGCAGAACCTGATCACCCAGGCGCGCTGCGGCGACGCCGTCCTGACCAGTTTCAAGGCCGATGACTTTTACCAGGCCATCTACCCGCTGGTGCTGGGCCGGCCGCAGGACTGGTTCAACCCGGAATTCCTGGCCTGGCATGAGCGCTATTGCGGCGCAACGTAAGCACAGCAACAGGAGGCAGCCATGTTCATCGACATCCACGCCCACGCCTACCGTGTCCCGGTCCCCGGGCTCAACGACTTTTGCTCGCCCGAGGAGCTGATCGCCCGTTATGACGAACTGGGCATCGAAAAAGGCGTCATCTTGCCGATCGTCAGTCCGGAAATCTATTTTCCCCAATCCAACGAGGATATCCTGGAGATGGCCCGGCAGTACCCGGACCGGTTGATCCCCTTTTGCAACATCGATCCCAGGGCGATGACCAATTCGCCGGATGCGCCACTGGACAAGGTCCTGACCTATTACAAGGCGCAGGGCTGCAAGGGCCTGGGTGAAGTGATGCCGAACCTGCCCCTGATGCATCCGCTGGTGCAGAACCTGCTGCGTCACGCGGAGGCGGTCGGACTGCCGGTCATCTTCGACGGCTCAGACCAGCTGACAGGCGATTTCGGCCTCTACGACGACCCGGGCCTGCCCCAGCTGGAGCACACGCTGCAGCGCTTCCCGGACCTGGTCTTGTTTGGCCACGGTCCGGTGTTCTGGTCCGAAATTGGCCGCCTGGAAACGCCCGGCGAACGCAGCTTTTTGTACAACCTCAAGGGGCAGCAGATCGGGCGGTTGCCGTCCGGACCAGTCCGGGAGGAAGGCGTCGTCCCCAAGCTGATGCGCCGCTACCCCAACTTGTACGGCGACTTGTCGGATTTTACCGCCTGTCATGCGTTTGCCCGCGACGAACAGTACGGGCCGCGCTTCATGGACGAGTTCCAGGACCGGCTCTATTTCGGCACGGACATGTGCTTCCCGACGATGCCCGTCGCGCTGACCGGCCTGATGTTGCGCTGGCGGGACGAAGGGAAAATCAGCCCGGTCGTGTTCGATAAAATTGCCCGGGGCAACGCGGCCCGCCTGCTCGGGCTTGCCTGACAGCGCGGCTATTTGGCCGCGACGATCGACTCGATCCGGGTGCGGACCTCATCGGCCCGGCTTCGATCCAGCCAGCCGACGACCATGCTCAGCGTGACCTGTTCGTCCGCCTGCAGCCATTTGAGCTGATCGTTCCGGCCGGCGTAGGCCAGTCCCTTGTGCTCGGCGGTGGCCGGCAGGACCAGGCCCATCGCGTCTTCGTCACCGGTGCGGGCGATCCAGCGCAGGCCCAGCGGCAATTCGGCGATCCGATGGGAAACATAGAAGGCGCTGCCGTCCGGGAGCTGCTGCAGGCTGTGGGCATAGCCGTCTGCATCG
>JAAYJD010000331.1 GCA_012523135.1 Clostridiaceae bacterium | reverse complement strand
TGAGCGGCGGGGCAGCGGTTAAACTGCAGGCCGCGCTGGACGAAAAAAGGACGATCGCCGGACCGCTGCTGGCCAGGCTGCTGGCCCGGGCGCTGGCCGTATCCGAAGTCAACGCCCGCATGGGCCGCATCGTGGCCGCCCCCACGGCGGGATCGTGCGGTATTCTGCCGGCGGTTATCCTGACTCTCGCTGAAGAGAAGGGCCTTGACGAGCGCGCGGCGGTCCTCGGGCTCTGGACAGCTTCGGGCATCGGGATGGTGATCGCCAGCCAGGCCAGCCTGTCCGGTGCGGAAGGCGGCTGCCAGGCCGAATGCGGCTCCGCGGCGGCCATGGCGGCCGCAGCGGCGGTCGAAATGCTGGGCGGATCGCCCCGCCAGGCCGCCGAAGCCTGCGCGATCGCCCTGAAGGCCGTGCTGGGCCTGGTCTGCGACCCGGTGGCCGGCCTGGTTGAAGTACCCTGCATCAAGCGCAACGCCAGCGGCGCCGCCAACGCCCTGGTCGCCGCGGAACTGGCTCTGGCCGGCATCACGAGCGCCATTCCGGCCGATGAGGTGATCGCGGCGATGCGGGCCGTCGGCAGCCAGATGCCGGCCAGCCTGCGCGAAACGGCCGCCGGCGGCCTGGCCGCGACTCCGACCGGCCGCGAAATCGCCCGCCGCCTGGCCGATGCCGTCCGCGTAACGGATTTGTAGGTCAGATAGGAAGATATCCCCACGGGCTAAACCGGTGTTTCGCTTTTTGGTTTTCCCAGTAACGCAGGAAGTAATTGATGCGATGCAAACGTGTCAAGCCTGTATGTCTTTCTTTGAGCCAGAACGGTGACAAGCACCTGCTATGTCAGGATTGCTATTAAGATGGTATGCCCGGGTCACACAATCGTGCGAGGTAGATACGGCATGAAAAACATCATCATTGCAGGCCCGTCAAGAGCCGGCAAAACGGCATTGGCGAGAAAATTGAACGAAGAGCTGAATGTCTTTGTCATCGGTGTCGATAAGCTTGTCGCCACGTTTCAGGGGGCATATCCGCAACTGAACATCAAGCTCAATTGGAATAGAAGGCAGACCACAGATAATATAGCACCTTTCCTGGGCCATTTTCTGGGGGCGTTTTCTTCCAGTCAGGGTGTTGCCTGTGAGCTCAACCTGCGGGCGCACGCTGTACCAGGAAACAGGTTTGTGTTGGAAGGCGGGTATTTCAATTTTGAGCGGATCGTACCCATTCTTAAAATGTATGGGATCGATGAACTGAAAGAACGTTTTGTTCTGATCGGGTTGGTGCAAAACAAGAAAACGGCCGATGAATTTTTTGCTGATTTCAAAAGATTCGATACCCAGGACGACTGGACCTATCATTTGGATGATCATGATCTGCGAGAGGTTAGTCAGGAAGCCATTTCATTCAGTCGTTCGATGGCGGACCATTTGGTGACCTACGGCTTCACGATCTATGACACGTCCAGGGACAGGGAACAGGTTTTTGATACAATCGTAGCAGATATAAAATCGGAAATGGTTTGACACTCCCCATGCCTAAAGGAAGGGGATTTTCGGTTCAACGAGCGTCGCCTGCACAGAAACAGAGTTTCCAGGTCTTACATACTCTCCCCGAGCGTAGATTCCCGTGTGTCCCACGGTACTCGTTTGTCATGCGCTGAGCAAACGCAACCCTTCTGCTAAGATATTCTTAGCGGCATTCTTCGATTTGTAGCAGCGGTGGTTGTTCTTCTTGCTCTTGAATCGAGGGAGACCGGGCTTGCCGCCTTGTTTGACCCTGCGGCTAAGCCTTGAATACCTAGCCATATCCAGAAGAACGTGCGTTCAGGGACGGGTCTGGCGAGGTTGGCGTGTCATCGGCTGAGCATGGCCGGGAAACCAGTGTGGAGGTGACGGAACCGGACAGGCCCAGGCCCAGTCCATCAGCCTGACGCACATGGCTTGCAGCTTATCCAAGGCTACCTTTTCATGTAAGTCTGATTCCGGCTGGTGGGCTTATCGGGGTTGCTCATGATGATCAGACCCATCTCAAGAGCAGGGTTGATATAGTTCTTTCGCAAGGTTTCCCTGGACTTCAGGTGAAGCAGTTCCATGATGCGGTTTGCGGAATATGGCACGTCGTATTCCATCGCGTCCAGCAAGCGTTTTACGTATTGACCGATAATCGAATCGCTTGAATCCGTTTGCCGAAAAACCATATCCAGTGTTTCATCGATCTTCTCCAGCATAAAAAGCACAAAACTGTTTGACTGTCCCTCGCGGTGGCACGTGGCGATCGCCTCGTAGTATTCTGGCTGAAATGCATGGATTTGGCTCTCGATCGGCAAATACTGAAAGATCGGATTCCATGCGCAAAGGATACCCGTCTGCCAAAGCCTTGCCATGCGTCCGTTCCCGTCTGCAAATGGGTGGATAAACACAAACTCATCATGAAAGACCGAGGAAAGGATGAGCGGATGCAGGTCCTCTTTCTCGCGGTTCATCCATGAAAACAGATCCTCCATGAGGCTTGGGACACGCTTGGCGGGCGGAGCCATGAAAATACAACGGC
>JAAYJD010000330.1 GCA_012523135.1 Clostridiaceae bacterium | reverse complement strand
CCAGTAGTAGTCGACGGCATGGCTCAGTTTCTCGGCCGACGCCAGGTGCATGTTGTCGCGCCCCACGATGTCCTCCAGTTCGGTCAGGATCATCGTGCTGAAAAATGAATCGTTCTTGATCTGCATCATTCTATCCTCATTTCCACGTGGTGTTCGTTCAGCTGTGCGCCTTTTTCTCGACGATCTCGAGGGCATCGATCCAGGCGTGTTCCGGTGCGGTCCGGCGGTAGAAGCCGCGCTTCTCGCCGGCCATCAGCCAGAGCATGTAGCCGTAGTAGCCGGGGGCGCAGACATAGGGGTGGTAGCCGCGCGGCACTTCGACGGCGTCGTTGCTCTGCACCCGGTAGGTTTCGTTGATCGAACCGTCATCGGTGTAGACCGCCTGGAAGCCGAAGCCCTGCGGCAGGTTGTAGCGGAAGAAATAGATCTCCTGCATGACCCCCTCGACCGGCAGTTCGCTGCGGTCGTGCTTATGGGGCGGATAGGAGCTCCAGTTGCCGGGATGGTTGAAGGCTTCGCCGATGCACAGCTTGCTGGTCGCGTAACGTTCGTCGATCAGGTTGTACAGGTCGCGCTTCCAGTTGAGGACGCCGGCGACGCCCAGCGGGATATCGTCCGGGGTGACCAGGAAGGGCTGGAGCTTCTCCGTGCAGCGGGCGCCGCAGATGGCCACTTCACAGTTTTCCAGGCAGGTCACCGTGTAGGGGGACTCCAGCGGCAGGTAGACCACGTAGGGCTTGCCATCGAAGACATGCTTGCGCTTGCCGATGTTGCGGCAGGCAAAATCGCCTGAGACAAGGTCGATCCGCCCGCCCAGGATGACCAGGGCGATCTCGAACGCGCCGGATGTGCCGCTCCAGGATTCGCCGGTCGTGAGCTTAAGCGCATCCAGCTTGAGCTGTTCCAGTCCGTTCTCCGGGCCGCCGGCCACCGCCTGGTAACCTTTTTCACCTGTGTAACGTTTGCAGAGATTCATGGGGTTCCCTCCTTCATGGGTCGTGTTGGTTTACCGTTATTCGATCGGGTATTCCTGTTGGTAAATCGGCGCCAGAGCGTCGTGGATTTTGCGGTAGCGCTGGATATGCTTGTCGTAGCAGTCGTGGCGGGCCGCGTCCGGCTCGGTCCGGCTCTCAATGTGCACGCAGCGGTCCGCGGCGTCTTCAACGGAGCGGAACAGGCCGCAGCCGATGCCGGCGACCATGGCCGCGCCAAAAGACGAATCGTCGTGGACCGGCTTGTCGAGCGGGATGCCCAGGACATCGGCCAGGATACCGCGCCACAAAGGGCTCTTGGCGCCGCCCCCGATGATCCGCGCCGCATCAGGCGCCAGGCCTTCGGAAGATAGCACCTCGTAGCAGTCGCGCAGCGAATAGGCGACGCCTTCCAGGACGGCGCGCGTGAAGTGGGCCTGGCGATGGCGCATGGTCACGCCCACGAAGCTGCCGCGCAGGCTGGCGTCGTTGTAAGGGGTCAGCTCGCCCATCAGGTAGGGGTGGAAGATGAGCCCTTCGCTGCCGGGCGCAACACCGGCTGCCGCTTCGTCGAGGATCGCGTAAGGGCTGCGTCCGTCCTGGCGGACCAGGTTGTCGGCAAACGCGTCCCGGTACCAGCGGAAGCTGGACGCGCTGGCCTTGGTCGCGGCACCGGGATACCAGGTGCCGGGGATGATGTACTGGTAGTTGATCAGGTAGGGATTGAGGCAGGGTTTGTCGCTGATTGAGTAAAACCGGCCGGCGGTGGCCATTTTGACCGCGGACTGTCCCAGGGCGACAGCACCGGAAGCAACCAGCTCCATGGCGGTGTCCGTCATGCCGGTAAACACGGGTGTGCCCGCGGCAAGTCCCGTGTCGGCTGCGGCTTGCCCGGTAATCGTTCCAGCCGGGTCGGTGGGTTCGCGCACCAGCGGCAGGCAGGCAGACGTCAAGCCGGCCAGCCGAACGAGTTCCGGCGACCAGCGCTGCCGGGCCGCATCGTAGAACAGGCTGCCCATGGCGTCGATACGGTCTGTGGCCAGGTCACCGGTCAGGCAATAGCGCAGATAGTCCTTGGCAAAAAGCACCAGGCGCGTTTTGGCCAGCAGCTCGGGCTGGTGCTCTTTCAGCCACATGAACTGGGGCAGCGTCCAGACTGAGGTCGCCGTATTGAAGGCCTGGTTCTGAAGCAGGTCACGGGCATGCGTGTTGAGCCAGGCAGCCTGGGCGGCGCTGCGCTGGTCGGTCCAGAAGATGGCGTTGGCCAGCGGCCGGTTTGCTTCGTCGAGCAGAACCGCCGTATGGGTGGCTGCGTCGACGGTCAGCGCCTCGATATCGGCAGGGTCGAACGCGTAGCTGCCGAGCAGCTGGCGCAGGGTTCGGACCGCTGCGCGGTACCAGTCCCGCGGATCCTGCTCGGCCCAGCCGGCCTGGGGGTAATGGGTCGGGTACTCGCTGGCCGCGTCCGCCAGATGACGGCCGTGCCGGTCGATCAGGGTCGCCTTGACCGAACCGCTGCCCAGATCGATGCCCAAGAGGTATTTCATAGGGCAACTCCTTGCGTGAGCAGATAGGCGTCGACGTCCGGACGGGTCGGAATCCCGGTGCGGCCGCCCAGCCTGGTGCACTTGAGCGCGGCCACCGCGCTGGCGAAGACAAACACCTTGTCCCAGCTCCAGCCTTGCAGGCGGGCGTAGATGACAGCGCCGTGAAAGACATCGCCGGCTCCGGTGGTATCGACAACCGGCACGGGGGACGGCAGGTAGCGATGGACGGTCTTGCCGTCCTCAGTCCAAATGCCGCCGGCTTTGCCTTGGGTTGCTGCGGCCACCTGGGGGCCGTACTGGCGAAAAGCCTGGCAAATGGCGTCCTCGGCATTGGCGGCCCCGGTCAGACGCAGGATGAATTCTTCCGCGCACACCAGCCAATCGACCAGCGGCAGGAGATCGGGCACACCGGGATGGAAGCTGCCGCCATCCAGTGAAACGATTTTACCGGCAGCTTTGAACGTCTGGGCCGCAAAAAGCGCCGCCTCCTGGTTCAGGCCGTCCAGATGCAGGACCCGGGCCTGGTCCATGAGCTGCACGTTGAGCTCGTCCGGTCGGATCGATGCGGCGGTTCCGCCGCTCCAGATAATCGTCCGGGTCGCATGGGCCT
>JAAYJD010000329.1 GCA_012523135.1 Clostridiaceae bacterium | reverse complement strand
GTAATACGGCCAGGTAGAAGACATTGGCTTCGACAAGGTCTTGGAAGAAGTGGCTGCCAAATGACAACTCCGGCATCATGCCCGCTGTTTCAAAGGATACTTCTACTAAAGCCGCGATATTGTCTATTTCAGAAAAATTGACCGGAACACCAAGCGATGGCGTCGATGTCCCCCACCGTCCAGGGCCAAGCAAGAGGGTCGGCGCGTTTTCCGCATCAAACAATATCTGGTTCAGCTGCCCAATGATGCGGGCCACTTGGTAACGCTCCTGATCCGTCAATAAAGCGTACTTTTCAGGTATTACATAAACGACATAGTTTATGTTCATATTGACGTTACCGCCCATGAAATGGCCTTTAGACTCAATTAATACAATTCGTTTATCTATATATTCCGGAATAGATACAGTAGCCCCTACACTCCGTGTTTGCAACGGTCGGCACTGCAGAAGATTGATCACGCGATGCTGACTGTCGTGCTGATTGATCGTAAACTCGATGTCAATCGGGTAGGCATAGATCATTTCCAACGTCCGGATCATGTCGTGGATCGTGCCAATAAACGGCGCATCTGAAAGGACTTTATTGAAATTAAGGACCCATTTCGGATTGTTCCGGTACCCCAGTTCTGCCAGCCTCTGCGTTTCCTCCCAGTCTATCTCTCCCACCTGAGACAAATCGAGGGTTTTATCTTCCTGGATCAGCTCTTCAAGCGGGATCGTAATCAGGGCGTTCTGCTCCAGGTCGAGCAGGTCGACATAATGCTGCGAATAGGTTTTTTCTGCTTCTTTCGTGTCATGCGAAGACAGCAGCGGCTGATCCAGAGCAACGATCCTGGGGTAGTCACCCTCCACACGGTCGACCGCGCGTGTACCCAATCCGAAGACCAGGCGCAGCATCCCGGCCTGCGCATCCAACTGGTCATTCCACACATACAAGTTCTTGGAATGGCCGACGCCTGCCATCAGGGGATAAAAGTATTTTCCGCGATGCTCGCCTGAGACACGCTGCACCAGAAGAGCCATTTGTTCGTCTTTATCCTGCAAGCCGCGCTTCAGCCGGTAGCTTAAGGCCGCCGAATCCATCGTGCTGGCGTACACCTGGCGGACCGCATGTTCGAAAGCATCGAGACGTTGTTGCGGCGATCCCTGGTTGGCGCAAAAGATGCTTTCGTACTTGCCGGCAAACGCGTTACCGAAGTCATCCTCAAGTAAGGAACTGGAGCGGACAATAATGGGCGCCTGGCCAAACGTCTCCAACAACTGCTGGAATTTTTCACGCGTGCTACTGGAGAATGACCCCTCCAGCAGGTGACGACGCAACGGCTCCGCTTTTTCGAAATAGCCTTCTGGCGTCTTCTGTTCCGTACGCAGCTTCCACCAGCCGTTTTGCACAATGTAGCTGTAAAACAAGTCAGCGCCCAGGTAATAGGAGTCATGAGGCTCCAGCACCTGGTCCGGATCGATTCCCGAAGATAACCCTTCAACTTTTAGTATCTTACGCGCCAACAGCATGCCGACCGCTTTACCGCCAATTTTTCCTGTCCCTATTTCCCTGTTTTTGATCCCAATCAGGTCAGGCAGGTCAAAATAGCGCGAAGCCAGCTGCCCGATCTGCCCCTCATCGCTTAGGAGCATCCGCCGCAGACGGCCAAGCAATTGCTGACTCAAAGGCGTCTCCGGGTTATCCAGGCAGCCTTGCGCCTCCTGGAACAACCGGTCCCAGTAGTCAACATGGCGGCTGGACTGGGCAAAGGACGGAACCAGGCTGGAAAAGAACCTGGATGCATCCACACTGTTGGTCAGCGGCATACAAACATCACCGATCAGCTTATGCGGTAAATACATCGTCGAAGCATACCGCTGCCAGACCTTCAAGGGGTGGACATACAGGGCGTCATCCAGGTGATAGATATCCAGCAGCAGCTGGGTGGTCTCCCGGATGCCGGCAATGGCTTCAAAGGAATGTGCGCCACGCATCACGGCGAAATAGGCGATGGTATCCAATTCAAACAAGTACGGACAGATAATTCGGAAAAAGTTCTCGATCATCAGGTCAGAACCCCATTGTTCGAGTAAATCGGACAAACTATCGAATATATAGAACGCGCCCGGACCTAGATGTGTAACCAACGTGTAGATCGACTGCGTGAAGGTTTCAAAACCTTGTTGCGTATCGATGACATGTAACGTTAAACCTTTTCCATTACCGTCTTTCAGGATCGGATCATGCTGACCAAACCGAATGTAATGGACAGTTTTACCGTCTCCATTCGATTGGCTCAGAAATAAATTCGCCATGAGCCGATAATCGTCCAGTTGGTCGACCTGCCAGACCACATTATCGCCGATCCGAAGCTCGTCGATAACTCGATCAAGCCCGTGATGCCCAGTACTGACATGATAAGCCATAGAGTCCTGCCTTTTTAGTCTGAATGGTATCCTCAGCTACGATCTATAAGTTCGAGCAGTCTTTCGAGATCATCGTTTGAATAATATTCGATTTGGATGCTGCCCTTTCCCTGACGGTCTTTCAGCTTGACGCGCGTGCCCAGTCGACCAGCCAAACGTCGCTCGACGTCCTTGACACTCAGCACGTAAGCCGGATCCTGCTTTTTTTCTTCTTTAGGCGGTAAATTGAGCCGTTTGACCAGCTTTTCCGTCTCGCGAACGCTCAAATCCTTGTCAATGATCAATTGAGCCGCTTTCTTTTGCTGCTGGGTCCCGGTGACAGCCAGCAACGCCCTTGCATGACCCGCTGTCAGCAATTCATCGCGCACTAAAACCTGGATATCCTCTGGCAACTGCAGCAAACGCAGTGTATTGGCAATGGCCGGTCGACTTCGCCCGACGACAGCAGACAATTTCTCCTGTGTCATCTGGTGGTCCTTGAGCAAGCGGTCCAGCGCGGATGCCTCCTCCAGGGGATTCAGATCCTGTCGCTGAATGTTTTCTATCAAAGCCTGCTGCAGAATCTGGATATCGGTCAGTTCGCGGATGATCGCGGGTACAACAGTCAAACCGGCCAGCCTGGCGGCACGCCAGCGCCTTTCACCGGCTACGATCCGATATCCCTGGCTGCCTCGGCAGACAATGATGGGTTGAATAATGCCATTTTCCTTGATCGAGGCTGCCAACTCCGAAAGCTTATCCTGGTCAAAGGTCTTTCTGGGCTGATCCGCGTTCGGACTGATGTCATTGAGACGCAAATTAACTATAGCGCCTTTGACATCGTCCGATATGGGTTCTGTATTTTGCAAAAGCGCACCCAACCCTTTTCCAAGACCTTTATTCATAGCAGGTGTCATCAGTAAATTCCTCCCAGCCGACGCAACACTTCCCGGGCAAGAGCATCATAACTTTCAGCGCCTTTTGATTTCGGATCGTATTCGACGATCGACTTCCCGTAACTTGGCGCTTCACTCAAACGAACATTGCGCGGAATGATGGTGCGAAAGACTTTTTCTCCGAAATAGCGCCGAACTTCGTTGGCCACCTGATGAGCCAGTTGCGTTCGGGTATCAAACATGGTGACAATGACGCCAAAGACACTTAATTGTGGATTTAGTCCGCGTTTGATCAGCGTCACCGTCTCCATGAGTTGGGTCAACCCTTCAAGCGCGTAATATTCGCTTTGAATAGGCACCAGGACACCATCCGACGCAGTCAACGCATTGACCGTCAACAAACCGAGCGAAGGGGGACAATCGATTAAGATAACATCATATGCTTTGCGAATCTCCGCAATTGCAGCCTTCAACACTGTTTCACGTGAAACACGCTCGACCAGTTCAATCTCCGCTCCAGCCAATTCAATGTTTGCCGGGCAGAGGTGCAGTCCCTTACGACCCGTATCATAAATGGCGTTATGAACGACTTCCTGATTGATCAGTACATCGTAGACCGTCTTATCCAGGTTGTTTTTATCAAATCCAAGTCCTGATGTTGCGTTTCCCTGAGGATCCATGTCAATCAAGAGAATCCGTTTGCCTTTTGACGCCAAAATAGCCGACAAATTAACAACCGTCGTCGTCTTGCCAACTCCGCCCTTTTGATTGACTACTGCTAAAACTTGTGACATGCAAGCGCCTCCGACATTCCATTATGTTCATCATCAAGCCTCTTGCATTTTATCATAGATCAGATACGAGTTATAGGTAGGGACTCATCTTGCCTGAAATCAATTGTTTTTACATTTGCTTAAGTTTAATCAACCTCATTGTTTCACGTGAAACAATGAGGTTGATATTTTAATATTATTTTATTTGTTGCTTCCATGCGGATTATTTGCGTGTTCTCTATGTTTCTTGTTCTTTATATGGTTATATCTTTCGCTAAATGTCCATTCGCGCATACTTCGCATTGACCGTTATAAATTCACGGCGCGGTTCCACCTTATCGCCCATCAGAAGGGTAAATGTTTCATCAGTTGACTGCGTATCCATCATTTCAACCTTGAGCAACTTCCGTGTTTCTGGATTCATGGTGGTTTCCCAGAGCTGTTCCGCACTCATCTCTCCCAACCCTTTGTATCGCTGCAGTTTTGGTTCTTTCCAGCCCGTTTGCTCTTTAATCTCTTCAACATCCTGTTCTGTGTAGGCATAGAACGACTTGTTGCCCTCATAAACGCGGAACAACGGCGGGCAGGCGATAAAGACATGACCTGACTCGACCAGCGGCAGCATATGGCGGAAGAAAAAGGTTAGCAGCAAGGTTCGAATATGTGACCCGTCGACGTCCGCATCCGCCATGATGATCACCTTGTGATAACGGATTTTATGAACATCGAAATCTGAGCCAATGCCTGCTCCCAGGGCCAGGATAACCGGCTGTAATTTTTCGTTATCATATACCTTGTCGATACGGGCCTTTTCCACGTTAAGCATTTTTCCCCACAGTGGCAAAATGGCCTGGTACTTGCGCTCGCGACCGTTTTTGGCTGAGCCGCCGGCAGAGTCGCCTTCGACGATAAACAACTCGCAGAATTCCGGATTCTTTTCCTGGCAGTCAGCCAGCTTTCCCGGTAAGGCCGTCGAATCAAGCGCATTCTTGCGCCGCGTCATCTCACGCGCTTTGCGCGCGGCATCACGGGCACGCGATGCGGACAAGCATTTGTCTATGACCGTACGAGCAATCGACGGATTTTCCTCCAGATAGGCCGTCAGCTTGTCATTGATGACCGTCTCAACCAAGCTGCGAATCTCCGCGTTGCCAAGCTTGGTTTTTGTCTGGCCCTCAAATTGCGGTTCAGGCAGCTTGACGCTTATGATGGCACCTAAGCCTTCACGGACATCCTCACCCTGCAGGTTCTTGTCATTGACCTTGATCATGCCATATTTACGCGCATAATCATTGACAACCTTGGTTAAAGCCGACTTGAAGCCGGTCAAATGCGTGCCGCCTTCGATGGTGGCTATATTGTTGGCATATGAATAGACATTTTCCACATATGAATCGTTGTACTGCATGGCAAGTTCAACATAGCTGTTCCCATTTTTGGATGCGATGTAGATCGGCAGTTTGTGCAGAACGGTTTTATGCTTGTTCAGGTATTCAACAAATGAAACAATTCCGCCCTCATAATGCAAGATCCGTTCGACAGTCGGTGTCACGCGTTCATCGATCAGGTGTATGGTAACTTCCTTGTTGAGGAAAGCCATCTCGCGGTAGCGCGTCAGCATGGTGTTGAAATCATACTCAACGCTCGGGAAAATATTGCTATCTGCCTTGAAAACCGTCGTTGTCCCTGTCGATTCACTTGGTCCGATGTCCTCAAGGGGTTTGGTCGTCAGTCCGCGTTCAAAACGGATCCGGTAGGATCGACCGTTTCTTCGGACCGTAACCTCCATCCATTCCGACAGGGCATTGACAACAGACGCGCCGACACCATGCAGGCCACCGGATACGCTATAAGCTCCGCCGCCAAACTTTCCCCCGGCGTGGAGAATAGTATGTACGACCTCGACAGTTGGAATCCCGATCTTGGGATGAATCCCAACCGGAATACCGCTGCCATTATCTGTGATCACCACCGAATGATCAGGCTTAAGCACGATGTCGATCTTATCACAGCGACCGGCCAGCGCTTCATCAACAGAATTCGCTACGATCTCGTAAACCAGGTGGTGAAGCCCGCGCGCGCTGGTATCCCCGATATACATGCCAGGCCGTTTGCGAACCGCCTCAAGGCCTTCCAGGACCTGGATATCACTCTCGCTGTAGTGAGATTGGTTCGTCGTATCGAACAAGTCATTTTTTGTGTTGCTGCTATCAATGAATTCTTCCTGGAAGTCATCGTCAGTCAAAGCTTGCGGATTATCAGCCACATTGATGACCTGATCAAGATCATCCGGCACATCCGCCACCGAACCGTTGCCCGGCTTCATCTTTTCTTTTGCCCGATCAAGGCTTTCTTTACTCATTTTTTCACCTTCCTGGTTATGGGTTCTTCGTCTGTCTCATCTGAGATTGGGTCGCTTTTCAACCAATTGTGTTCCTGCCTGGCAAGATGGTCGCGGGTCATACGGCGACGCAAAGTAGCCGCTGAAATCGGGGAATAATAAACCCGATCAAGCGTCACAACAAATGATCTGGGCAGATCAGGTGAAATGACTTCCACGCGGTTATCTTTTTCTGCCTGGCGCAAAAAATCAACCGTCGCTGAACGATTGACCGTTGTGGCGTCAAAATCAAAAATGCCCACAATATATGCATCCGAGACGGAATATGCGCCTCCGATATGGATATACACCGACCGCTGTTTCTCCTTTTTCCTGTTCTCTGCAGGCATGCATTTCTCTTGATGCCTAACAGTCTGATTATACCATAAAAGGCCTGTTTTGAGGAGCTTTTAGCGGTTGTTTCACGTGGATGCCAGCGTTCAGACCGGCATTTCCTGGAGGCTGACGTGTCCTTGCTCAACCTTGAAAAAAGCATAGGGCCGTTCGGCTCCTGCTTCACCGGAAACAGGCGTTTTCTTAATCATTTCGTTGAAAACCAACTGGGCGTCCGTACAGGTCACGAAAACCTGGGCATCCTCGATGTTGAGCAACAAACTGGCCCGCCGCTTTTCATCCAGTTCTGACATGACATCGTCGAGGAGAAAGACCGGTGTTTCCCCGGTATCCTGTTTCAGGATGACCAGCTCGGCCAATTTGAGTGCCAGAACAGCTGAACGCTGCTGTCCCTGGGACGCAAACGGCTTAAGACCGCTGCCGTCAAGTGACAATTCCATGTCGTCGCGGTGCGGTCCCTGTCCCGTCAGTCCTTTTTCAATGTCTTCACAAACCATTGATTTCAGTTTACTAACGTATAGGCTATATATCTCTTTTTCACTTGTATTCTGAGCTAGACCGGCAATGCTTTTGTATTTTACGAAAAGCTGTTCTTTTCCGGACGATATAGAAACCTGGGCATCCATCGCGATTTTGGCGATGCGGTCTGTATAAAGCAACCGTTGGTATATAATGGCCGCACCTTCACTGGCCAGCGTATCGTTCCAGACCTCCAGCTGCATCTGTTTGACGTCGTCCAGCGGTCTTTGACGGCCATATCCTTGTTCACGCAGGTCCTTGAGCAGTTTGTTGCGCTGAGCCAAAATGCGGGAAAACTGCTGCAAATGTAAAAAATAGCTCGGTCTGACCTGTGAAATCAAAAGGTCCAGGTAGCGGCGGCGTGTCGCAGGACCTTCTTTGACCAGCATCAGGTCTTCCGGCGCAAAAATAACCGCGTGGAAAAGACCCATCAGGTCGCTGATGCGTTCCAGGCGCATGTTGTTGTGGTAAATGTGGCGTACGGCCCGACTGCGTTGTTCATCGCCTGGTACGGCGTCCAGGTAGTGGATCTCAACAGACTCCGCAGACCCGTTGCAGCTGTCAAAGGCCACTTTGACCGCATACTGGTCTGCCTGGCGCAAGATCAGGTCGCTGTCCCTTGCGGTCCGGTGTGAACGGGCACAGGTACAAAGATAGACCGCCTCCAGGATGTTCGTCTTCCCCTGGGCGTTATCCCCGAAGAAGACGTTGATGCCCGGACTGGCGGCTATCTCTTGTTCCTGGTAATTTCTGAACTGGTTCAGCTTAATTTGGGTAACGATCATGCTTCTTCCTGTATGCGCAGCGCAGCGTTTTCTTCTTCATCTCAGCGACGCAGCGGCAAGACGAGATAAGCGAACTCCTGGCTGTCGAGCGGCTTCAGGACACAAGGGCCCATGGTCCCGTTAAAGACGATTGTAACTTCATCCTCATCAATGACCTTGAGCGCATCGATGAAATAGCGAGGATTAAAGTCAATGTCGATTTTCTGCCCGTTCATGCTGATCGCGATTTCTTCACGCAGCGTACCCATGTCGGTGCTGGCACTGACCACCAGCGTGTCTTCATCTGACGTCGTCAGACGGACCGGATAGCGCTTGTCATCCGTCGTGATGACCAGGGACGCACGCTCAATGGCATCCAGTAACGCCGCAGGCGATATCGTCAGCGTCGTTTCTGCCGTTTGCGGCAAGATGCCGCGATAGTTCATGTATTCGCCCTGAATCAGGCGAGACACGATTTTGACGCTGCCGGTATCGAAGAGGATGTTGTTGTTAGAGGGGTAGATGTCGACTTTGTCCGGGCCTGCTTCCAGGATACGACCCAGTTCATGAAGCACTTTGCCCGGAATAATCAGCTTGATCGCGCTGCGCTCGCCTTCAACCTCCTGCTTGCGTAAAGCCAGGCGAAACCCGTCAATCGCAACCATCTCGACAGAATTGGCTTCCGACTGGAAAAAGCAGCCGTTCAGGGTCGGACGTGTTTCATCCGTGCTGACAGCAAAAATAGTCTGCCGGATCATATCCTTAAGCAGCTGCTGTTCCAACGTTACTTTATCGGCTGGCTCAACGACCGGTATTTTGGGATAATCCTCAGCACGCAAATACTTGATGCTAAAATGCGTGCTGCCGCTCTCGATCTGCAAGGTCTGGGCCGATGTGCTTTCCAGGGTGATCAGATCATCAGGCAATTTGCGGATAATGTCGCCAAACATGCGCGATGTCACAACCAGACTGCCCTTTTCAGGTATGTCTGCTTCCATCTGGCATTCGATGCCTATTTCCTGGTCATATCCGGTCAACTTGAGATTTTCATTGGCCTCGATCAGGATACCGTCCAAAATAGCCATGGTTGTACGCGATGAAACCGCTTTCTGAACGATAGCGACGGATTCGATCAGCCTGTCTCTTGAGCAGATGACTTTCATGCAAGGGTCCTCCTCGAACGCTCTGTTGATACTGTCTTATTATATTTTATCACTTTTCTTCTTATTGTGTGTGGATGATGTGCATAACTGCCCAACCACTTGCTACAACGATTTATGCCCGCTTTTGTCGCCTGTTGATAACTGGTCATTTGCTGTGTCCGCGTTTGTGGATAAAGGCGGTCGTTCTTTTATCCACAGCTCATCCACGCCGGTTTTATCCACTTATCCACAAATGTGTGTGGATAAAGAACGTCTGTTTTCTTTATTCGGCGATCCTTTTCTTGATTTCTTCCAGATCACGGGCTAATTTGCCCTTTCGGCCGATTTCTTCGCTGACCTTGTTGCAGGCATGCATGACCGTTGTATGGTCGCGGTTCCCGAATTCTGTGCCGATTTGCGGCAACGTCATGTTGAGAAGCACACGGCACAAATACATCGCCAGCTGGCGGGGATTTGAAATATCCTTGTTGCGCCGGTTGGATTTCATATCCTCGACCGTGATGTTGTAATAGCGGGAGACGACATCCACGATCACTGCCGAACTGACCTTTTTGCCTGCGATCGGCTGGATAATATCCTTGAGGGCCTCCTGGGCGACCTCCAGGGTAATCGACCCGGCCAGCAGCGAATAGCACAGCACCGTGTTGAAAGCCCCTTCCAGTTCGCGAATGTTGGAAGCGACGTTGGTCGCGATGTAGTTAAAGACATCATCCGGAACCGAGGTGTTGTTCATCTGGGCCCGCCGCTTCAAGATGGCGACGCGCGTTTCAAAGTCGGGCGGCTGGATGTCGACCGTCAGACCGCAGGAAAAGCGGGTTCGGAGGCGTTCCTCAAGTGAAATCAAACTTTGTGGCGGCTTATCGCAGGTCATCACGATGTTTTTGCCGGTTTCGTAAAGCGTGTTGAAGGTATGGAAGAACTCGATCTGCATTTGCTCCTTGCCTTCAATGAACTGGATGTCGTCGATCAGGAGCATGTCCGTGTTGCGATACTTGACGCGGAAATCGTCATACTTGTTTTCCTTGATCGCAAAAATAAACTCGTTAACGAACTGCTCACACTGGACATACAGGATTTTCTTGTCCGGATACTTGTTGACGACATAATTCCCGATGGCGTGCATCAGGTGCGTCTTGCCCAAGCCGGAACCGCCGTAGAGGAACAGCGGATTGAAATTGCGGCCGCCCTGCTTTTCTGCAACGGCAACGCAGGCGGCGTGGGCGAAGCGGTTGCCGCTGCCCACGACAAAGGCTTCGAAGGTGTATTGAGGATTCAGGCGGCTGTGGTTAACCATACGCAGGCTTTCAGATCCGGTCATATTTTGCGTATCCGGCTCGTTTATTGGAATCGGAGCGGGTCTGCCGACAACAATCTTGATCTCCAGGCTGCGGCTGGTGGCCACCTTGAGGGTGTTGTGGATCAGGGGAACATACTGATCGACCCAGTTCTTGTGAAAGTCGCTGGGTGAGGACAACAGGAAAACGCCCTGGCTCAGAGACAAGGGCTCCATGGGCTTGATCCAGGTATTCAGGCAAATTTCGGAAAGCTCATCCTCGAGCAAATCCAAAGCCCGCTGCCAAACTTGCTTGGCCTCCGTTTGTTCCATGCATACACCAGCCTATCGTGAAGTATACCCATCTTACCAGATTATCGGCCGATAGAAAAGGGAAAGGGCGTTGTGCTATACTGAACTATCCGCTTTTGCTCCAGCTGTCAGGAGGTTGCTCATGGACTATGTTTTTTTCGGGTTCAGCGCACTTAGCTGTGGTATCAGCTTGCTACTGTTTTTTAATCTGAAGCGTTCAGACGGGTCGTTTTTCCGGATCTGGCAGTACGCCGCAGTCGCAGCTGCCATGCTGCTCTATTACCTGCTGGGCCTGCTGGTTTTTCAGCGCTTCGAGGTGCTCTATTACCTGGGCAATATCCTGCCGCATGGCCTGCTCTTGCTGCTGACCGCCCTGTCCCTGATTCAGAAACAGCCGTCCGGCAAAGCATCGTGAAGGAGTCCGTTATTGGTATATTCATCAACGTTTTGCATTAATTCCGCTGGAGATACGTGACATGGAAACCACTTCGAGCGAGCGCGTCCTGATGTTCGATCTGGGCAATATCTTAGTTCACCTGAATCCTGTATCCGGCATCTGGTCGGGCTACGCACCACAGGCAAACGGGAATCTGGAACAGCGCTGGTCGACCAGCCAGGCGGTGAAAGAGCTGGAGACTGGACGGAACAACTCGTTGCCGGCGTTCCTGGAAGCCATTCGCCAAGAAGTGCCGGTGACGGTGCCAGATGATGAATTTTACAGGATATTCCGCCAGGCGATCGGCACGGTGCCTGCGCAGATCCACGCCTTGCTGGCCCTTTTGAAAAAGCGCTATCGCCTGTTTATGCTCTCCAACACCAGCTTTTTTCACTGGTCTGTCTGCCAGGACGAGCAGCAGCTAGGCCGCTACTTCGAAAAGGTTTTCCTCTCCTGCGACCTGGGTGTCATGAAGCCCGATGCACGTATCTATCGGCTGGCCAGCCAGCAAATTGACGTCATTCCAGAAAACATCTGGTATTACGATGATCGGGAAGAAAACGTGAAAGAAGCGAGAATTCAAGGCTATCAGGCACATACAAGTTTTATTGGAAATACATTAATTAATGATTTGCGAAATCATGGATTTATCGACGATCAAGACCTGAAACAGCAGTCTACCATCGGTTGACAGCATAATATGAAAGTGAGCAAGAGGGGAATCATGAATATCGACAAGCACAGCAATCAGAACAACCCGGAAATCTGGTATGAACTGGCCAACATGAATACGTTGCGCAGCTGGTTCGGGCAAACGAAGAAATGCCCGGCTTGTGGCCGGATGCATCAGCTGCATACGCGCATGATGGAAGAAAAACCGGATATGGCCCATGAGATCGCCAACTACCTTCCAGAACTTGGCCTGAAAGGAACCTGCCTGGTCGTCATGGACGAAAACACGCGGGACGCGGCCGGAAATGCTCTCCTGGAAGGCCTGGAGCAATACCATCCCCAATCCATCGTCTTCACACGGCCCGATTTGCACGCAGACGAGCAGGCCCTGGGAAGTCTGCTGACTGCGTTATCCAACCGGCCCGATTTCATGGTGACCTGCGGCAGCGGCACGCTGACCGATATCACGCGATATAACAGTTTTATGACGAACATTCCGTTCGTTTCCTATGCGACAGCGGCTTCTGTTGACGGCTTCGCTTCCGGATCGGCGCCCCTGCTGGTCAATGGCTTCAAGTCAACCTATCCAGCGGTCGCACCCGAAGGCATTTTTTATGACGCCGCTGTTTTGGCCCGGGCCCCCCAGAAGATGACCGCCGCCGGCTTTGGCGATGTCCTGGCCAAGGTGATCGCCATTCTTGACTGGCGCCTGGCCCTGGCGGCCGAAGATGAAGACTATTGCCCCCTGATCGCCGCCCTGGTCGACCGGGCCGCCCAGGATTGCCTGGACCTGGCTGACGACCTGGTGGAACAGGAAGCGATGACAGACCAGGCTTTTGACAACAAGGGCAAGGCCTGCACGAGACTCATGGAAACGCTGGCCCTGACCGGCATGGCCATGCAGATGATGGGCAATACCCGCCCGGCATCCGGCGCTGAACACCACATCTCCCACCTGCTGGAGATGCGCGATATCCAGATGCACCGCCAGGGCAGCCTGCACGGCGACAAGGTGGGCATCGGGACCCTGGTCAGTATGGCGATGTACCTGCGCCTGTTTCAGGACGGCCAGATGCCCCGCCAGAAACCAACCCTCGATCCCAAAACCTGGGAAAAAGAAGTTCGTCGTGTCTACGGGCCCCTGGCCGGACACGCCCTGGCGATTAACCCGTCCCAGCCGCCGCAAGGCGCCGAGTGGGAGGAACAGAAGCGCCAGCTGGTCTGGGCCATGGAACACTTTGGCTTCGCCAATGTCGAGCGGTTCAAGACCCTGCTGCCCATCGCTCGCGACAAGATACTGGCCATGGGCGGCCCCGCATATCCGGACCAGCTCGGCTATTCGGTTCAGGACACCTACGATGCCATCGCCTTTGGCAAGGAGGTCCGCCCCAAGTTCACCACGCTCCGGTTAGCGGAGCGGTACGGCTGGATCTACGATCTGGCCGAGGATTTTGCCGCAAACCTGCCAACGCGATCGACCTACTGATGTAAAATAACATGCCGAAAAAAAGCCAATGGATTCAAGGCCGCAACATCCATCCGAAATGGATGAAAGAGGGTCTGCTCAGAAGCTGCCCAATCATCATTTTGGCCATGCTTGTCTTGTCCTTTGCCGGATGTCAGGAACGTGAAAGCACGTCAGCTCTGCCGACAGAGACCTCAAGCCATCTGACCGCGCCGGTGACACCGACGAACAAGTCCACGGCGGCACCAACGGACAAACCTGCGACAACGCCGACCCTGACGCCCATGGCGACGCCGACTATGACGCTTGCGGTTACACCCACCATGAAGCCGACAGCGACACCGACGGCAACACCCACGAACATACCCACAGTAACACCGACAAACAAGCCCACAGTAACTCCGACAAACAAGCCGACGGTAACGACGACGAACAAGCCAACAGTGACAGCGACGAACAAACCAATGG
>JAAYJD010000052.1 GCA_012523135.1 Clostridiaceae bacterium | reverse complement strand
GCCTTACTTCTCGTACTGTTCGTCTTCCGGATGGATGCCCGTCTTCTGGTTGACGACCGCACCCTTGGGCCTGGGCACCGGGCCCTTGAGGATCGGGTCGTCTGTCGCCTTCAGGAAGTCGCCCAGCCGCGTTTGCAGCTGCTCATAGGTAACCGCGTAGTCCGGATGGTCGATCAGGTTGTTGCGTTCGGCCGGATCGAGGTACAGGTCGTAGAGCTCGCAGCGGCTGCGGATCACGTCCCCGATGCCGCTGACCAGCAGGAACCGCTTGGCCAGGCCGTTGTCGATGTTAGGCAGCACATACTTGAGAAACTCGCTGTCGTAACGCACGATCAGCTTGTGGCGCTGGGTCCGGATGCAGCGCATCGGCTCGTAGGCCGCGTGGTAGGTGACCTCGGCAAACACCTCGGAGCGGATGCTCTCGCTCCCGCCCAGCAGCGGCAGCAGCGAGCGGCCCTGCAGGTCCTCGGGCATCTCCAGGCAGAGCAGCTCACACAGGGTCGGGAAGATGTCAACCTGCGAGACCAGCGCGTCGCAAAGGCGCGGCTGCTCCCGGCCGGGAATCCTCAGGACCAGCGTGACCCCGATGCCGGTGTCGTAGAGGTTGCATTTCATGTGCGGGAAAGCGATGCCATGGTCAGTCGTCAGCACGATCACGGTGTCCTGCCAGCGACCGGACCGCTTGAGGGCGTCCAGCACGATGCCGGCCTGCTGGTCCATGGCCTGGACACTTTCGATGTAGTCCGCAACGTCCTCGCGCGTCTGCCGGTTGTTGGGCAGGCAGTGCGGCGGCAAAACCCGGTCCGGGTCGACCGCCTTGTGCGGCAGGTAAGGCCTGTGCGGCATGAAAAACCCGACCGACAGGAAGAACGGCTGCCGGTCCGGCCGGTTGCCCCAGTCGAGCAAAAACGACGCCGCGGCGCGGGCGGTCGCCTGATCGCGTTCAAGCGCGTTCGGCTTGCCGGCCTGCTCGTCCGGGTGTGGCAGCACCTCCTGGTAGCCCAGGGCGAACGGGTCGCGGTGCTCGTGCTGGATGCCGCACAGCAGCGTGTAGTAGCCGTTGCGGCGCAGGAGATGGGCCAGGTGGTGCCCGGGGTCGTCCAGGGCAAAGCCGCGGTGCGCCAGGCCGATCAGGCCGTTGCTGTGCGGGTACAGGCCGGTCAGCAACGCGCCCCGGCTGGGCGAACATGTCGGTCCGGCGCAGAAGGCCTGTGTAAAAACCGTCCCGCCCTGGGCCACGCTTTCCAGGTTCGGCGTCCGGATGGCGTGGCCGTAAAGGCTGTTGTAGCGGCCCATGTCGTGCATGTGCAGGTAAAGTACATTCATCGGCTTAACTTCCCTTCTGCAATTCAGCGGACTGGATGGTCCAGATATCGTCAGCCAGAACCAGTTCGAGCGTAACGGTCCGTGGCCGGCATGCCTCGTCATAGAGGACGACCAGGGCGGTCAGCTGTGTTTCATCGGCAGACAACACCAGCAGCGGCAAGACGGGCGCGGGTTCTTCCAGCCAGGCCGACAGCATCTGCAGCGCCAGTTCCTGGCCGTCGGCCGTTACGGAAACAGGTTCTTCGAGCAAGCTTTGCACCAGGGCCAGCTGCGTTTCGTCCGGCAGCTGGCATGGCAGACGATCCGTCCCGCCGGCCAGGGTCACGAAATAACGGCCGTCGTCAGCCTGGCTGGCCAGGATCGCAACCGGTTTCCATTCGGTCAGGCCTTGCGCGGCCGTGCGTTCAACGCCAAACGTGTAATGGTGCCAGGCCGTCGCCTCCGACAGCGTGGTGCCCTCGTAGCTGAGTTGATGCTCGACCAGGCAGGCCTCGCCGGCCGGGTAGACAATCTGCTGGGCCGGTTCGCAGCCCAGCGCGCGGCTCAGGCGGGCTTGCTGCCAGCGGGCGCTCAGCAGGCCGCAGGTTTCACGCAGACAGAAATCGGCGGGCACCAGGTCGGGGTTTTGCAGCCGCAATCCGCCCTGAGCCAGCAGCGTGTCCGGCCGCGAGCCATCGATCCATTCCTGCAGCTTGTCGATGGGGATGGCAAGCGTCAACAGGTCTTTGCCGAACTGGTCGCGCAGTTCGAAATCGACCGCGCCGGTAATCAGCGGATCGAGCTGACCGGCCAGCTGGCGGAAGGGCATGAGGGCACTGATCAGCCGCCCGATGTCGTAGAGGCGCTCCGGCGCGGGCGGTTCTGTCGGGCTCATCGTCGGTGCTACGGCGTCGGTCACGACCGGCGTCGTCGTCGGCACCGGGACGATCTCGGTTCGCAGCGTCACCTGCAGTCCCAGGGTCGGATCCAGCATCTGGCCCGGTTCGGTTTCTTCGGCCTTCTCACCGCTCAGCGACCAGGCCAGCGTCGGCGGCGGCAGCAAAGCGGGCAGCGTCTGTTCCAGGCTGTCAAACAGCCCAAAGACTTCCTGGCTGGCAAAAATGTTGTCCTGGATCCGGATCGCCTGGTCCTCATCAGCAAACGAAGCGACCCGTGTGGCCAGAACATGGGTCAGGTGCCCGACCAGGGTCGCCCGCGGCGCGCGCAGCAGCCGTTCCTCTGCCTGGAGCCGGTTGGCCGCGGCCAGCGGCACCAGGTAGCCCTGGCGGCCGATCCACTCGCAGCGCGTAAAGGTTGACGCGCCCAGGTTCAGGGGCAGCATGCCACTGCCGACGGTTTCGAACAGGCAGTCGCTGGCGCTGACCTGGCTGGTCTGCCAGGCATCGCCGGTTGCCAGCGGCGACCCGGCGTTGTTGTAAAAGGTGCAGTTTTCCAGCACGACGCCTTCCGAACTGTCAAGGCGCAGCGCGTCAGCGGCGCTGCCGAAGAAGGCGCAGTCCTCAAAACGGACATTGATGCAGTCGACCAGCTCGACCAGCGGTATAGAACCCGGTTCGGCCTGGTCCGGCCAGTCGGGCTGGTCGTAGCCGAAGCGGACCTGGCGGAACAAGATGTTCTCGCAGGACGTCAATGTCAGGATCGCGCGGTCGTCGCTTTCCCGGGTCAGGATCGCCCGTCCGTCGCCGGATGCGCGCACGACCAGATCGCGCACCGCGCTGACCCGGCCGGCCGTTCCCGTGTCCAGCCAGACCCCGTCCGGCAGCTCCAGCGTGTAGCCTGACGCGAAAGCGCCATACGGGTCCAGCGGCTGCAGCTCCTGGCGGGCTGGCAGCGTCGGGCGCGGCGTGGGCTGTGTCCCGGACGGTTCCTGGCCGTTTGTCGGGGTCACCGAAATGACCGTCGGTGCCAGCGTAGCGTTCGAGGTCGGTGGCGGCAGGCAGCCGGCCAGGGCCCAAATGCCGCCGACAACCAGGCAACTGGCCAGCAGTCTGCGGGACTTGCCCGGTATCTTGCGAATCCATTCGATCATGTCATGCTCCCGTCAGAATGTCCTGTTGTTTTCGGTATTCATGATTTTGTCAGGCAAATCTGGTCGATATAAAGCTCGCCGCGTTTTTTCTTGTCTTCAAAGATCAAGACCAGGCGGCGCACCTGCTCCAGCGGCAAATTGAGGCCGCTCAGCTTGAAACCGATCGTCTGCCAGCGCAGTGCCGCCAAAACGACCGGGCGCTCCGGCAGCAGGTGCAGCGGCGCGTCGGGCGCACCGGCCGCGATCGCCAGGCGGGCATGCTTCATGTGCTGGGCGGCGTTGAAGATTTGCATGGTCAGCTTGTCATAGGCGCTCAGATCCAGGGGCGGATTAAGCGATGCGTAGTGCAGCAACGGCTCGAGCGCCACTTCGTTCTGTTCATCGGTCTGGTAATGAAGCAAAAAGGCGCCGTCTCCTTCTGTCTTGTTGACCGTTTCGATCCCGATCTCGCACTGGCCGCGCACGACACGCCAGCGCGGGTGATAGCCGGTTGTCAGGGCATCCGACGCGTCCGGCGTACACCAGAGGCGCAGCGACTCGCAGTGGGTCCACTCCAGCGGCGGACTGTATTCGGACTGGAAACGGTCCGAGCGGAACGGCACAACCGGCAGCTGGTCGCGGCTGATCAGGTTGGCTTCCTGGTTCATGTCCTGGAACGCGTAGGTCACCGCCTGAGGATCGCGGATCTGGTCATGCCAGACCATCACCCGGACCCCGTAGAGGATGCGTGCCTGAGCCTGCCGGAACTGGCGGTCCGGGCCGCAGATGGCAAAGCCGTTCAGCCGTTCGCCTCCGCCGGTCAGGCGCAGCCCCTCCCCGATCTGGCTGAATGAGAGCAGCATCTTGTTGCCGACGACCTCGATATCGACGCATTCCGGCGCCGACGCGGGCGCTTTGCGTTTGTAGAGCAGACCCTGGGCGATGCGGGCCAGACGCTGCCCGACCGGCAGCTTGGCCAGCGGGTGAAGCGGATGACGCCAATCGAGCGGGGCCGCCGCATAATCCAAGGGCAGGTCATAGACCGGCAAAATGGCCGTCGGATTGCCGAGGCTGTGCCGGACGGCCGCCAGCATCTCGTTGAAGATGCAAAGGCGCATGCCGTTTGCGTCGCCGTACCAGTACGGCGCCAGCTGCACGATCAGAAAAGCCAGACCTTCGGGCTGGGCAGGCGTGAAGACCTCGTTCCAGTCGCCGACCAGTTTGTGGAATGCGATCCGGTAAACCTGCGGGGTGTGGACATCGCTCTCACCCTGGTACCAGAGCACCCCGCGGGCGCCCAGGCCGGCGAGCGGTGCGATTTTGCTGTTGAACAAGGCAGCCGGCTGGTACTGGGTGGTTTCCCAGTTGCGGCTGGTGTCCCAGTTCTGCTCATCGCGGTAAAAGCCCATCGCGACAACATGCTGCCGGACCGCCTCTTCCGACTCCAGCGACGGACGGCTGATCCAGGCATGGATGCAGCTGCCGCCCAGGGCCGTCTCGATAAACGCGACCGGGATCTTCAGTTCGAGATGCAGGCTGCGCGCGAACGCAAACCCGACGGCCGACACACCGGCGATATCCTGAGGCTGGTCGCCGCGCAGCCAGACGGCTTCGCAGAGGTCGTCAGCCGGATGATAGGCGTAATGGGGCCGCCCCCGGCCCAGGCCGGTCGCAGACTGGCTGAGCACGCGCACATAATGGACATTCGCCAGATCCTCGATCTCCTGGTGGCTCAGCACGGCCGACAGCGGCATCTGCATGTTCGACTGGCCGCCGGCGATCCAGACTTCGCCGAAACGGACCTCATCGAGCACGATGCGCTCGCCTTCCGACTCGAGGGTCAGGCTGTAGGGATCGAACGACGCCTCGCAAAGCGGACCTTCAATCTCGAAAAAGCCCGTATTCCCGGCCTGGACCTGCTGACGGAAGATGATCCCGTACTGGCTGTCCAGCGGCGATACGGCGCGGCCGTCAAACGGCTGCCTTTCCAGGTGAAAAAAAATCTGGGCTCCGGACAGGGCGCGGCCGCGCAGTTTGAACGGCACCTGCTGCTGCAGAACCATGCCGGATTGGAAATAAGATGGAAGACTGAGATTCGCGGCCATTATGCACTCCTGAACGCATCGTAAGGATATTATACCTTTTGACCCGGCAGTCTGGCAAACCAGGGTTCAATACGCATGTAGCCCGGCGTTTGCCGTTATTCGATCAGGAACAGCCCGCCGATCGTCTTGAGCGCCACCAAGATCTGGTCCTTGCTGACGGTTTTAGGCAGATGCAGCGACAAGCGGACCAGCGTGTACTGCGCGTCGTCGCCTTCGATCTCGATGTTGGTGATGTTGGCGCCGGCTCTGCCGATGGCGGAGGCGACTTCACCCAGCTTGCCCGGGGTGTTATCCACCCGGACGATGATCTCAGGGTTGGTCTTGGCCTGGCTGATCCGGCTTTTTTCAAATTTTTCGAGCAGGACCAGCGCCCCGAAGATGATGGCCACGGCGACGGCGGCCGCGGCATAGTAGCCGGCGCCGACGGTCAGGCCGACGCAGGCAACAGCCCACAGGCTGGCGGCCGTGGTCAGGCCGCGCACGTTGACGCCCTGCTTGATGATCGTGCCGGCTCCCAGGAAGCCGATGCCGCTGATCACCTGGGCGCCGAGGCGCGTCGGGTCGATATCGACGCCGCTCCCCTGGTAGACCGTGACCATGTACTCGGCGGTCACCATCACCAGCGCCGACCCCAGCGAGACCAGAAGGTGCGTACGCAAGCCGGCCGCGCGCTTTTTGCTTTCACGCTCCAGGCCGACGATGCCGCCCAAAAGAGCCGCGAGCAGCAGCCGCCCCGCCATGATCAGGATATCCGTCATGATCCTCACACCTTTCTCCAGGAAATAACCCTATGGTAACAGGTCTGATCAGATTTGCAACGTGTCAGAGGGCTGTGCGCACCAGTTCGTAGAGGCCCATCGCCGTGAAGCCCAGGCATTTGCACTTGGCGCGGTCGCGGCCCAGATGGCGGCGCAGCGCCGCGTCGACCTGTTTTTTGTCCTCCTCGCGGAGCAAGCGCAAAAAATCGATCACGACCATGCCGGCCGTGTTGCGCAGGCGCAGTTCGGCGGCCACGGCAGCGGCGGCCTGCAAATTGGTGCGCAAGCGCAACTCCTGACCGGAGCGGCCAGACGTGTCTTTGCCGCTGTTGACATCGACGACCGTCAGGGCCTCGGTGGTGTCGATCACGATAAACCCGCCCTTGTCCAGCCAGACCTTGCGCCGGGTCAGCCGCTCGTCGAGGTCGGCCAGGCCCAGGATGTCCGCCAGGCCGAAGAGGTCAGCGGCCGGCTGGAGATGGAGCAGCGGCAAGGCGGTCGGCATCAGGCTGGCCAGCAGCTGGCGGATCTGCTCATACAGGTCCGGCTCCGCGACGCGGATGCGCCCCAGGTTCGGTCCGGCCCAGCTGGTCAGGGCGATGTAGCACGGCTCGCCCAGCGGGTAGAGCAGCCGCGGCACCGGGCCTTTTCCCATCTCCTGCTCCAGGGACTGCCAGAAACGGCCGAGCCGCTCCAGGTCCTGGGTATAGAGCCGTTCTTGTTCGTCAGGCGGCAGTTCACGCAGCTTGCTGCGCCGCCGGGGGTGCCCGTCCGACAGCCAGACGGCATACGGACCGGGCAGCTCGTAGCGCGTGCTGACGCGGTGTCCCTTGCCCGGCGCGGTCAGCTTCCTGAGCTGCACGCACAGCGTCTGGCCGGCCTTGATCCCGAGCGGCGCCTCGCCCAGGGGCAGCAGGGCGTCGTGGCTGTCGCCGATGTCGATGAAGGCCCCGTTCAAGGCCGGTGTGACCTGGCGCACCTTGCCCAGGTAAAGATTCTGGCGAAAAAAGGTCTGGCCCGGCAGCGCCGCCACGACCTCGGCCGGCCGGCCGGCCTCGAGCAGCACGCAGAACAGCTTCTCCTGGCGGCGGTAGACCGCCAGCTCCTGCACCGGTTTGTCCGCCGCTGTCACGGGAGTGTATCCAGCCAGAGGCGGGTGCGCGTTACCTGGCAGTCGGCCGCGGCCAGCTCGTCCAGGCCGCCCCGTGCGGTCAGGACCTGCAGCAGCAGGTCGGGGCGCAAATTCTGGCGGCTGCCGGCCAGGGCGGTCACGAGCAGCGTATCCGCCGCTTCGGTCTGCCAGCGCAGCACCAGCGGCCGGATGTCTGTCTTGACCAGCCGACCCTTGCTGTTCTTGTCGGCGATCCAGGGGGAATCCTCTGCGGTCTGCCTCAACTGGTCGGCCGCCGCGGCCAGGCCCGGCGTCTGCAGGCGGTAATCGGCGGCCTGGACCCGGCTCATCAGGCTGGGGCCGGTATCGAGGACCCGCGAAGCGCTGTGGACGGCCAGGCCCGGCGGCAGATGGCGGTTCAGCTGGGCGCACCAAAGCGCGCTTTGATCGTCGTGATCGGCGGCCGCTTCGTCCAAACGGACATCCAGCCAGTCGGCTTCGGTGGCGATGCCCACGCCGACCGGCAGTGCGAAAGCCAGCTGGGGGCGCGGGTTGTAGCCGCCGCTGTAAGCGACCGGAATGCCGGCCCGGCGCACGGAGCGCTCGAAGGTCCGCATCATGTCCAGGTGGGCCAGCCAGATGGCCGGTTCGCGGCGGGCATAGGCCAGGCGTAAACTAAGCGTCAAAACAGATGCCTCCTCCAAACGAGGCGGCGCCGCAGGCGCTGCAGGCCAGGCGGCATTCCGGCGTGGTCTCCCCCGCCAGCGCCTTTTCATATTCGTCACGCAAAAACGACGCGCTGACGCCGCAGTCGATGTGCGCCCAGGGCAGGATTTCATCGGCCGGCCGGCTGCGCCGGGCGTAGAAGTCCGGATCGAGACCGGCTACCTGCAGGCAGTCCAGCCAGACGGCGAGATCGAAATGGTCGTCCCAGGCGTCAAAGGTCCGGCCCCGCTGCCAGGCCGCCCGGATCACCGGGCCCAGGCGGCGGTCGCCGAGCGCCAGAACCGCCTCGAGAAAGGACGTCTTGCCGTCATGCCACTGGTACTTGACCGGACGGTTGCGGAAATGCTCGCGCAGGATCTGCTGGCGCCGCTGGATGGTTTCGAGGTCCAGCTGGCCGCACCACTGGAACGGCGTATGCGGCTTGGGGATGAAGACGGCCGTGCTGACCGTCATCGCCAGGCTGCGCGGCCGTTTTTCACGCGGCAGGGCGCGGTAGATTGCCTCGATCTTATCGAGCAGCGCGGCGATGCCGGCGACATCCGCGTCGGTCTCGGTCGGCAGGCCGAGCATGAAATACAGTTTGGCGCCGTTCCAGCCGCCCTGGAAAGCCAGTTCCATGGCGCGGAACAGGTCCTCTTCGGTGATGTTCTTGTTGATCACGTCGCGCAGGCGCTGGGTGCCCGCTTCTGGGGCAAAGGTCAGGCCGCTCTTGCGCGTCCGGGACGCCTTGTCCATCAGGTCGAGGGTAAACGAGTCGAGGCGCAGGGACGGCAATGACAAGTTGGTGTGGTGCGGGGTCAGCTCGCTGAGCAGGCAGTCGGTCAAGGAACCGAGTTCGCGGTAGTCGCTGGTCGACAGCGAGAGCATGCCGATCTCGTCGTAACCCGTCGCGGCCTCGGCCCGGCTGGCCTGGCCGACCAGCGTCACCGCTTTTTTCTCACGCATCGGGCGGTAGATCATGCCGGCCTGGCAGAAGCGGCAGCCGCGCGGACAGCCGCGGAACAGCTCGAGGAACATGCGGTCGTGCACGATCTCAGTGCTCGGCACCAGCGGCTTATCCGGCCAGGCCGCCGCGTCCATATTCAGGACGATGCGTTTTTCAACCTGGGCCGGGATGCCGGGAACGCGGGGCGCGATCTGGCGCAGCGTACCGTCCGGTTGGTAGTCGACCGCATAGAGGGACGGCACATAGACGCCCTCGATCCGGGCCGCCCGGGCCAAAAAGGAGTTCCGGTCCCAGTCCGGCGGCCGCTGACCGTCCGGGCAGCTGCTGCGGTAGAGGTCGATCAGTTCACCGACCAGGTCCTCCGCTTCGCCGATGATCGCCAGGTCGAAAAAATCGGCCATCGGCTCCAGGTTGAAGACAACCGGGCCGCCGGCGATCACCAGCGGGTCGGCCGGGCCGCGTTCGGCAGTGGTCAGCGGAATGCGGGCCAGATCCAGCATGTTCAGCACATTGGTGCAGGCCAGCTCGTACTGCAGGGTGAACCCGACCATGTCAAAGGCGGCCAGCGGCGTTTTGGATTCCAGCCCGTAAAGCGGCAGACCCAGGCGGCGCATGCCGGCCTCCATGTCCGTCCAGGGCGCGAAGGCCCGCTCGCAGGCGGTGTCGTCGCGGCTGTTCAGGACATGGTAGAGGATGTGCAGGGCGACATTGGACATGCCGATCTCATAGATGTCCGGAAAGCAGAAAGCAAAGCGCGTCCGCCAGGTGCCGTCGGCCGCCCGATGCTCCTTGACGACGCTGTTCCATTCGCCGCCGACATAGCGGGCCGGTTTTTCCACCTGGCGCAGCAGATGGCGCGGGACCTGGACAGGCTGTTCGCTCATGCCCGCTCCGATCCGTTAAGGCGCGCTTCCAGTTCGGCGCGGCGCTGCTCAAAGCCCGGTTTGCCCAGCAGGGCGTACATGTTCTGCTTGTAGTTTTCGACCCCCGGCTGGTCGAAGGGGTTGACCGCCAGCAGGTAGCCGCTGATCGCACAGGCCAGCTCGAAGAAATAGACCAGCTGGCCGAACCAATAGGCACTGCGCTCGGGGAAGCTGAGCTGCAAATTCGGCACGCCGCCGTCGACATGGGCCAGGACCGTACCCTGGGCCGCCTGGCGGTTGACCTGAGCAAAATCCTGGCCGGCCAGGAAATTGAGTCCGTCGCGGTTTTCCGGATCCAGCGGCACCTCAAAGGCGCGGCCGGCCTGTTCGCTGAGCAGGACCGTCTCGAACAGCATGCGCCGGCCGTCCTGGACGTACTGGCCCATCGAGTGCAGATCGGTGGTGTTGTCGACGCCGGCCGGGAAAATGCCGCGGCCGTCCTTGCCTTCGCTCTCGCCGTAGAGCTGCTTCCACCACTCGGTGAACATGTGCAGCTTGGGCTCGTAGTTGACCATGATCTCGACGCCGTAGCCTTTGCGCAGCAGGATGTTGCGCCAGGCGGCGTAGGCGTAGCAGTCGTTGACATCCGGGTCGGGCTTCTGCCAGGTCTTGGCTCCGTCGCGGGCGCCGCGCAGCATGTCGCGCACGTCGATGCCGGCCACGGCGATCGGCAGCAGGCCGACGGCCGTCAGCACGGAAAAGCGTCCCCCGATGTCGTCCGGCACGACAAAGGTCTCGTAGCCCTCCGTATCCGCCAGCTGGCGCAGCACGCCGCGCGAACGGTCGGTCGTCGCGTAGATGCGCGTTTTGGCGCCGTCCTTGCCGTAGCGGTCTTCCATCCAGCGCTTGAAGACGCGGAAGGCCAGGGCCGGCTCGGTCGTGGTGCCGGACTTGGAGATGACGTTGACCGAGACTTTTTTGTCTGCCAGGACATCGAGCAGCTCAGCCAGATAGTCCGGGCTGAGGTTGTTGCCGGCGAACAGGACCAGGGGCGCCTTGCGCTGGCGCTTGCTGAGCAGCTGCGGGAACCCCGGACCCAGCATTTCGATCGCGGCGCGGGCGCCCAGGTAGGAGCCGCCGATACCGATGACGACCAGTACATCCGAGTCGCGCCGGATCTGGGCGGCGGCCTTGCGAATGCGGGCCAGTTCGGCGCGATCAAAGTCGCTGGGCCAGTCCAGCCAGCCCAGGTACTCGCAGCCGGGGCCGGCGCCTTTGTGCAGCAGGTCATGGGCCGCTTCCAGCTGCGGACGCATCTGGTCAAGTTCAGACTGGCGGGCAAACGGCAGAACGTTGCCCGAATGCAGTTTAATCATTTTTTTGCCTCCTGTCGCTCGACGGCAGACCATCTGCCGGAGCGTAATTATTCCGGTTCAGTATAGCGCATGCCCCAGATGCTTGCAACGAACCCGGTACCGCGGGATAATGGGTCTTGAGAACGCCTGAGGAGGAACGCGCATGGAAGGTTTTGGCTTGGTCCTGGCCGGCGGCGGCACGCGCGGCGCGTATCAGCTGGGTGTCTGGAAAGCGCTCCTTGAGCGGCAGGTGCCGATCAGCGCCGTGGTCGGGGTCTCGATCGGGGCGATCAACGGGGCTTTTTTCTGCCAGGGCGACTGGGACCTGGCCAACCGGGCCTGGCACGAGGTGTCGGTCAAGGACCTGGTCGCGCTGCCCGAACCGCTGCCGGAGCCCAACAACATCTTCGACCACCGCAACCTGACCACCCTGACCCGCCTGGTCATCCAGGAGCGGGGGCTGGACACCAGCCCGCTGCGCCGCCAGATGGACCGCTACCTGGATGAGGAGCGCCTGCGCCGGTCGTCGATCGACCTGGGCGTTCTCACCTATTCCCTCTCGGAATTTCATCCAGTCAGCGTCTTCCGCGGCGACGTTCCCCCGGGCCAGCTGTTCGATTACATCCTGGCCAGCGCCAGCCTGCCCCTGTTCCGGGCGGTCAAGATCGACGGCAAGCGCTTCGTCGACGGCGGCGTCTACAACAACCGTCCGACCGAAATGCTGCTGTCACGCGGCTTCACCCGGATCATCGAGGTGGAAGTCGGCGGCATCGGGCTGGTGCGCGCCTACAACCCCGAGGGCGCCCAGGTGATCTCGATCAAGCCGGATAAACCGATCGGCGGCATCCTGGACATCCGCCACGAGATGATCGACGCCAACATCCGCCAGGGCTATCGCGATGCCAGCCAGGTGCTGCTCGCGCATCACTTCGCCGGATAAGCCGGCAAGCCAGCGGCAAACGGACCGTGGGCAAGCAAGACCGGCCGGCCCTCTTCCCGCCCGTACACCATCAGGTAATCGCCAGCTCTGACCTCCCCGTCGAGTTCCAGGGCGCCCCAGTCGAGCCGGATGCGGTCGAAACGCAGCCGGTTGGCCGCGACCGGCCAGCCGGCCTGGCGCACCGTCAGGCGCAGCTGGCGCAGCTGTGCGCGCGCCGGCTCATCTTTTTTCTGCTCCCAGAACCCGAGCCAGGCCGGCTGGCTTTTCTGGCCCATCAGCTGGAAGTCTGTCCGCAGCAGGTCGAGCAGCTGGCCCAGGGCCGAATCGGTCAGCTTGTGGCTGGCATGGACAAATTGCCAAAGCTGGCGCAGCCGCTCCTCGACCCCCAGGGCGCGGTCGAATAGGCCGCGGCGGTCTCCGTCGCGCGCCAAATCGTCCAGGAACAGCCAGGGACGCGGCCAGTGGGAGGCGGCAAAGACAAAGGCGCGGGGCTCGCCGCCGACATTCAGGTAGCGCTCGAGCAGTTCGGCAGCCTGTTTCAGCCGGCCCAGCTCGCCGAACCCGATCGAATCCGTTTCCAGGACTTCATAGGGCGGCACATCCAGCCAGCGCCAGCCCTGCACCCGGGCCTGCCGCCACAGCGAGGTGCCGGGCAGGAGCTTCAAAAAACCCAGCTGCAGCTGATGGGGCCTGAGCGCCCAGACCCAGTCCAGCGACCGGGTAAAGCGCTCAAACGTCTCGCCCGGCAAGCCGGCAATCAGGTCCAGGTGGATGTGGCAATTGTTGGCCTGGCGCAGCCGGCTGACCTGGCGGGCCAGCCGGTCCAGGTGATCCGGGCGGTTCACGGCCCGCAGCACGTCCGGGTGGGCGCTCTGCACGCCGATTTCGAACTGGAACAAACCCGCGGGTGCCTGGCGGAGCAGCTCGAGGTCGTCCGTCTCGAGCAGGTCGCCGCCCAACTCGAAGTGAAAGCAGGTGCGCGCCCCGCTTGCCCGGTTGCGCGCGATCAGGTGGCGCCAGATCCGCCGGGCCCGTTCCGGCTGCAGGTTGAAGGTCCGGTCGACGAATTTGACCAGGCGCACATCGGCCGCGAGCAGGCGGTCCAGCTCGTCAAGCACCTGTTCCAGGGGCCGGACGCGCACGATCCGGTCGCGTTCGGACAGGCAGTAGCTGCAGCCGAACGGGCAGCCGCGGCTGGCTTCATAGTAGAGGATTTTTTCTTTGTCCCGGACCAGATCCTCGTCCCGGTACGGAAACGGCCAGGCGCCGTCCGCCAGAGGATCCGGCGGGCCGTTCTGTTCCAGCCGTCCCGTGTCCGGGTTCAGCCAGGCCAGCCCCGGCAGGGCCGCCAAGGCTGTGGGCGGCGGTTTCGGGCCGTGCCCGAGCAGGCAGCGGACCAGCTGCGGCAAGGTGAGCTCACCTTCACCGGTCAGGATGTAATCGGCGGCACCGCGCGCCAGGATCGCGGCCGGCTGTGTTTCCGCCTCCGGGCCGCCCCAGATGACCACCGCGTCAGGCCGGAGTTTTTTCAGCTCCAGGCAGACCGTCTCGGTCAGGGTCCGGTTCCAGATGTAACAGGAAAACGCGTAGATATCGGCAGCGGCAGCGACCAGGCGGTGCAGCAGGGCCAGCAGCGGGTCGTTGACCGTCCACTCCCGGACCTCGGTGGTCAGGCCGTCGATCCGGCTGGCGCGCAACCCGGCGGCCAACTCGCGCACCGCCAGGCAGGTGTGGTCAAAGCGGGCGTTGAAAGCACACAAAAGCAGGCGGGTCATACAGTGTCGTCCCGGACGGGGGCGTCGCTGCGCCTGGCCGCGGCCTGTTCTTCTTCAGTCAGCGGACGGACCCGGAAACGGTTCTGGGCGACCGACAGGATCAGGACCGGCCGGCCGTTGCGGATCAGGTTGTCAGCCTCGGCGTCGGCCTGGTGGTATCCTTCCTCGGTCCGGTAGCGAATCTGGCCGGGCCGGCCCGGGCGGATCGATTTGACCACCGTCGCCTTCTGCCCGACCTGGTCGAGATCGGTCTTGGCGGCGTGACGGCGGGCGATCGGGCGCAGCAGGAGAATGGCTGCGTTGATCATGAGGATCAGGACAGTCAGGCCGGCGATGCTGATCGCCAGGACATTGAGATACAAGGTCATGTCGCTCATTGATGGCTGTCCATTTCCTGTCCGCCTGTTCAGAAGCTGCCGCCGGGCGACGGTTCTAGTTCACCCAGGGCATGTTGCGTCCGTTGTAGATCTCTTCCATCTCGCGCATGATCTTGCGCGTGATCATGCGCACCTCACCCGGATGCAGATCCACCTGGGACGAGCCGAACAGGTAGTTGTCGAGATCGAAGTTCTTCAGCTTGCCCTTGGTGTGGAATATGTTCTCCTGGTAGACATTGACATCGATCATCTGGTAGTTTTCCCGCACCGACTCGGGGATGTAGTTCTGGATCGATGTGATGGGGTGGTCGATGAACAGCTTTTCCCCCGTGATCTTGCGTGTGAAGCCGCGCACGCGGTAATCCAGGGTCATGATGTCGGCGTCAAAGCTCTGCACCAGGTAGCTGAGCGCGTTGAGCGGCGATATTTCGCCGCAGGTCGCGACATCGATGTCGGCCCGGAAGGTCGCCACGCCGCCGTCCGGGTGGTACTCCGGGTAGGTGTGCACCGTGATGTGGCTCTTGTCGAGGTGGGCCAGGATGATCTCCGGCGTCGAGCGGGTGCTCTCATCCGGCTGCAGCTGGCTGCCCGGGTTTTGCACCAGCCCTTCCTCGCTGATCAAGAGCGCGACGCTCGAACCGCGCGGATAATAGTCCTGCTTGGCGGTGTTCAGGATGGTGGCCCCGATGATCTGCGTGACATGCTCCAGGATCGTCGTCAAGCGTTCGGCGTTGTACTGCTCGTCGATGTATTCTATGTAGGCATTGCGGTCTTCAACCGATTTGGCGTAACAGATGTCGTACATGTTGAAGCTCAATGTTTTGGTCAGGTTGTTGAAGCCATGCAGCTTGATTTTTCCGTTTTCCGTTCTTTCCATTTCTTGCCGGTATCCTCCTCCAATTCAATTGGTTTTGCCCCGGGGGCAATGCAAGCGATTATATCATACCAGAGGCATGCGGCTCAATTGTGATTCTGGTTACAGAAGCCGGGCCGCTGATGCGCTAAGCTGGGTCCATCAGCGGCTTGCCTCGCTCAGGTCGCGCAGGATGGCCGGCTTGAGGATGCGGATCCGTCCGCGGCCCAGCGCCACCGCACCTTGATTCTTGAGTTCCCCCAGCAGGCGGGAGACGACTTCCCGGGCGGTGCCCAGTTCGATGGCGATCGCTTCATGGGTGCAGACGATCTCTTCGCTGGAGCCGACCCGGTGGCTGAGCAGCCATTCGGCCAGCCGGCGGTCCGTGCGGTTGAAGGCCACGGCTTCCAGCGTCTGCATCGTCGAGGTCAGGTGGCCGTAGAGCGTCAGGATGATGTAGTCCTTCCAGGCCGGTTGGCCGGCAAGAACCTGGAGGTAGACCGGTACCGGCACCATGAACAGACTGGCCGTTTCCTCGACCTGGGCCAGGGCCGGAAAATCCTGGTGCTTGATCTGGCAGGCGATCGACAGCAGGCAGGTGTCGCCCGGTCCGGTGCGGAACAGCGTCATTTCGCGTCCGCTGGCGGATAAGGTGAAAACCCTGAGCTGCCCGGACAGGACCAGCGGGATAAACTGGCACTGCTGATTCTGCTGCATCAGCATCTGGCCGACCGGCAAGTCGATCAGCTGCCCGGCGGCGTAGATGACCTGGCGGTCAGACGCCGCGATGCGGGTCAGGACGGGAAACAAGTGTTCGATTTGACGGATTTGCTCGTTGGTCGGCATGCTGTGCTCCTGTTCGGGTCCAGCCGGTTTATGAACCGGCCCAGACGTTCCTGCGCGGCTCCCCGGCCGCACTATCGATTATATCACAAGCGAGGTGCTAATCATGAAAAAAACCTTATTCCGAATAACGCACCGGCGGACCGCGCTCATGGCGCTCCTGCTGGGATCGGCGCTCATGCTGGCCGCTTGCGTCCAGCCTCCCGCCCCCACGACAACCCAAAACACAACGACCAAGATAACCACAACGGCAACCACGGCGGCAAGTCCAACCCAAGCCGCGACAACAGAACCCGCGGCGGTGCAGCTGGTCGGGGCCGACGAAGCGCTGTCCATCCTGGACGGCGATCCCGACGCGCTGCTGATCGACGTGCGCACCGAGTCCGAATTCCGGTCCGGGTACATCGAAGGCGCGCAGCTGCTGCCGCTCGACCAACTGCAGGCCCGGCTTGGCGAGCTGCCGGAAAACAAGGCGACGCCGCTGGTGGTCTACTGCCGCAGCGGCAACCGGTCGGCGACGGCCGCGGACCTGCTGCTCAAGGCCGGATACACCCAGGTGTACGACCTGGGCGGCATCATCGACTGGCCATACGCGGTCGTGACCGAATAGGCGCGCGCAGCGCGAAAAGCCTAAAAGGGGTCAGGCCAATTCAGCCTGATCCCTTTTTCGCGGACGGCAGCGCAGGATGGCGCACGACAGGAAACGGCATAACCCAAGGGCTATGCCGTTTGCGAAGACACGGGTTACAACTGGCGCGGACCGCTCATTGCAGCGGGTTGGCCGGACGGATCAGATCTTGGCCTCGATCTCCCGCTTGAGCGCCTCTTTGGGCTTGACCCCGATCGACTGCATCAGGAGCGTTTTGCCGCGGGTCAATGTGACCGTCGGGATGCTCATCACCCGGAAGGCGGACGCCAGGTTGGGCTGCTCATCGACATTGACTTTGCCGACCTTGATCTTGCCGGTCAGCTCATCGGATATGGACTCGATCGTCGGGGCGATCATGCGGCAGGGCGCACACCAGGTGGCCCAGAAGTCGAGCAATACGGGGACTTCGGAATTGATGACTTCCTGCTCAAAGTTCTCTTCAGTAATGGTCAATACATTTTTTCCAGCCATGTTCATTCTCCTTTGTTGGTGTTGCCGTTTGAGATCAGTGTACACGCTTCGGCGCGGTCTGACCGTGACGATGTCACAAAGTTCAGATCCAGGCGGCACCGGACAGCTCCGGCGCCTTGAGCAGGCCGGTCTCCTTCAGCTGGTAGGAATAGCTCCAGGCGTCGCCGCTGGTCCGCCAGGCGTTGGGCCCGAACCAGGACATCTGGCGATCGCTGTTATGCACCGGCCCGAAGGTGTTGACGCGGTTGCCGAACAGGGTGATCGCCAGCTCGTGAACGCCTGGCGCCAGATCCGGCAGCCTGAGCGCATAGGGGCTGTACACGACCGGTCCGACACGCGCCCCGTCGACGGCGACCATGACCAGAGCACCGCGGTACTGCGGCAGGTGCAGCACGGCAGGTGCCGCTTGCGTTTTGATGCGTGCCCGGTAGGTGATGTTGCCGCCGTAAAACGGCAGGCCCTGGCCCGTGATGTCGCTAAAAGCCAAGGTTGTGACTGCCGGACCCAGCGTGCATCGGGTCCCGGTCACCTGGACGGAAAAATCGCCCAGCAGGTAACACCATTCCAGGTCGGTGCGCCGGCCGAAAGGCAGGTCGATGTCGAGCCGGTTGAGCCCGGCATCCAGCCCAGGCAGCGCGACCGTCTGGATCGCCTTGTCGACATACCAGCCGGTCGTGAGCGCGGGAACCGCCTGGCCGTTGAGGGCGATCCGGGCCTGCCCGGCCATTTCCAGCGCCAGCTGGCAGCCGTCCAGCCGTTCTGTACTGCGGACGTCGAAACGCAGGCGCACGCGGTGTTCGGCCGGTTGGTCCGGCACGGTCCAGGGCTGGGCGACGGCTTTCTGGCGCAGCGGCCAGCCCAGCTCGGCCCGCAGGATGTTGTCCGCGCGCAGCAGTTCCTCGGCCGGGCGCAGCGGCGCGTCGTCGAGGGCAAACGAGGCCATGTCCAGCAGACAGACATTCGGTTCGGACAGCTGCGCCGGCACAGCCGGGCAGGTCAGGTCCAGGGGGACAAACGGCGCTTCAGGCTTTCGCCCGGCAGGGTGTTCAGCCGGCAGGTCATGACCGTTTCCTGGCGGCAGCAATCGCAGCAGCAGGCTGTCGTGGTCGCCCAGAATCGTTTCCAGCCAGGTCCAGCTGCCGTCCGATCTGGCATCCAGGCGGCGGATCGTCCCGTCCTGCGTGTCGCAAAGCGCAACCGTCCAGTCGCCGCGTATTTTTAGCGAGAGCGGTTCGGCGCCGGACATGTCCTGGTTGGCCGGATGGTCGGCATGGGCCACGAACAGCCAGCGCGCCGCCCCGTCCTCGCGCAGCTGGCAGAGGTAGCGGTCGGACAGGCGTCCGTCCCTGGCGCGGATAGCGACCTGGCGCGACGGCTCCAGCGCTTCGAGCAGGTCGAGGCGGGTCAGGCGGACCTTTTCGGCACGCGCGTACAAAGGCCTCGCCGCGTCGCTGGCCTTTCCGTCGGCCAGCGCCGGGCACGGGCACAAAAAGATGACGCGGCCGCCGGCGTCGGCAAACTGCTCCAGGCGGCTGATCGTGGTCTGGCGCAGCATCAGCAGATCCGGCACGACGACCGTGTCGTAGGCCATCTGGCCGACCTCCAGCGGGCAAGTGGCCTGGGGGCACTGTTCGGGCAGCAGCGATTCGCTGATCAAATCAAAGTCGATCTGGCCGCGCAGCAAAAAGTCGGTCACCTGGGCGAAATGTTCGTCGAGCGACGTGCGCACCGACGCGGTCTGCTCCTCCGGCCCCCAGTGCAGCCAGTAGCTTTCGACGGGGTGGATCACGCCGACACGGCACACGGCCCGGCCGCGGGTCAGAGCCGTGTTGACCCGGGCGAAGTGGTCCTCGATCAGGGGGTATTCGGCATGCCAGGGCACCTGGTAGTTGATGCTGGCGGGATAGTCGCGCTTGGCCTCGCCGGCCATCGAGACCCAGGACAGGTGCGGGACGCGCACGGTGACGCCCAGTGCCGCCTGCCAGTCGCCCTGCAGCTTGTGGCCGCGAAAATCGAAGTCCCAGTTGGTGACGCCGTACAGCTCGGACAGGACACCGGGGCAGCCGAACTGCCGGCTGGCCGACTGGGCTTGCTTGGCGGTCGTCCATTCGCGCCGGTCGCAGAGGATGTCGATGCCGGGCAGACCGAACGAGCGGTACGAGCGCATCGCCTCGCCGAGCGCGGCGGTCTGGCTTTTGAGGGTCGGCTCTTCCATCATGTGCCCGGTCAGGAGCAGGTTGTTCTGCCGGCACCAGGCGCCGATCTGGTCCGCGAAGGCGGCGGCAAAGCGCTCGGCGATGTGATCGTGGTAGCGGTAGCGTGCCTCGGACACCCGGCCGGCGGGCAGGTTCCAGACCAGCTCCGGTATGGCGGCCAGCAGGTCGGCGCCGCAGGCGGCGGCAAACGACGCCGGCAGGTCGTCGGTCCAGGGCAAAACGACATCGCTCGAGTCGGCGGCATGGGCCAGCAGCGTCTTATGGGAGAACTGGGGTTCGTCGGTGAAGATGGCCGGCACCACGCCGCCAAAATCGTCGCGGCAGGTCTCGCGGTACCGCTCGTGGGTCGCCGCGATGAAAGCCTTTATCGCCTGCGGGTTCAGGGTGTCGACATAAGTCTGGTTGTTGTACCAGGGGTTGGGCTTTGCCGTTTCCAGGTAGGCGTACCAGCAGGTGCCGCGCGCCGTCTCCCCTTCAGCCAGGCGCTGGCCCGAAGCCAAACAGCCCTGCGCGTCCAGGACGATGTCGTAGCGCGCCAGCAGGCGGCCGTTGCCGGTGCGGGACGCCCGGGCGGACGAATCCGTGGCTTCCGATCCGCCCGCGTCCTGGGCGTATGGCACCGGGGTCAGGAGCAGATGGCGGGCGCGCCAGGCCAGGTTTTGTGTCACCAGGCCGCCGGCCGCGCCGGACGGCCAGCGGTCCTCGTCATATAGCCAGGCCAGCATCCGGTTGGCCCTGGCCTTGTCGATACAGGTCCGGATCAGCGTCATGTAAGCGTCGCTCAGGTAGGGCGTGGCCATGCCGGTGCGCACGTGCATGTGAAAACCGCCAAAGCCCATCGCCTGCAGGCCATCGATCTGGCGGGTCAGTTCATCGGGATCAAGGGCGCAGTTCCAGGCCCAGAAGGGTGTCCCCCGGTATTCGGCCGTGGGGTTGCAAAACAGGTCCGGGTCAAAAGGCTGCTGGTTTTGCGGGTAGAGCATAAAAACCTCCTGCTGAAATGATTTGTTCCTCAGACAGTGTAACACGATTTATCGAATCGGGATCAAAAAAAGCGCCAGCCGGGAACATTTCGGACGCGGCACGCGTCAAATGTTCCCGAATGCTGCGCCGCCAGCTCGCCCTTAACAAACAGCCGCAAATATGGAATAATAGGGGCGTTATCCATCTCATTTCCCGGCAGCAGCACAGGAGAGCGAGCATGACCCAAAAAACAGCCCGTCGAAATCCGAACCGATTCAGCAGCCGGGAAAAAGCCGGCCTGCTGATCCTGCTGGCTGTCCTGGTCCTGCTGCTCATCGTTTTCTATGCTTTTTCCGGCCACGGCCTGCTGCCCGACGACATGGCCGTCATCCCCACCACCACCGGCAGCCAAACGACCGAACCGCCCGAACCGACCGAAACCGTCAAACCGGTCGTCGCCAGCCCGGTCCTGATCAGCGAGATCGTGTCTTCGAACCGCTCGATCCTGCAGACGGCGGACCAGCAGACCCCGGACTGGATCGAGCTGTGGAACATCTCGTCTGCCCCGGTCAACCTGGCCGGCTACGGCTTGTCCGACAACCTCAACCGCCCGATGGACTGGGTTTTTCCGGCGGTCACGCTGTCCCCCGGCAGCCGGCTGGTGGTCTACGCCTCCGGCCTGAGCGGCAAGGAGGCGGACGATGCCTTCGCCGGCGGCGAGATCCACGCCGCGTTCCGCCTGGCGCAAGCCGGCGAAGACCTCATCTTTTCTGACCCGGCCGGCAACGTGCTGGCCCGCCTGGCCGTGCCGGCGATCCCGACGGATGTCTCCTGGGGCCTCAAGGACAGCGCGGCCGGCAACACCGACCCCTATTATTTTTTCGCGGAACCGACCCCGCACGGCCCCAACGGCCAGGACGGCCACGTGCTGGCCGAAGACGCCATCCGGGTGCCGGACTGTCCCCTGATCGTCAATGAATATGTCACGGCCCAGGACAAACTGCCTGACCCCGCCGGCCTCTACCCGGACTGGGTCGAATTGTACAACACCGGCAGCGAACCGTTCCCCTTGCTCGGCTGCACGCTCTCCGACGATCCGGACCAGCTTGACCGCTGGTCCTTTCCCGACCTGACGGTCGGACCGGGCGAGTATCTCGTGGTCTGGCTGAGCGGGGAACAGACCGCCTATATCCCGGGGCAGCCGGCCACCCTGGCCGCCTCGTTCCGGCTGGGTGACAACGACAGCCGGCTGTTGCTGGCGGACGCGCGCGGCCGTCTGCTGCTCACCCAGGAGGTTGAGGCCCTGCCGGCCAACGTCTCGCGGGGCCGCAGCCTGGCTGATCCGGACAGCTGGTTCTTTTTTCCGACGCCCACGCCCGGACGGGCCAACGACACGCAGGGCTTCGCCGACTTGCCGGGCGCCCTGCAGCTGAAAAACCGGGGTGTCTGGATCAACGAGGTTATCGCCCTGCAGGCCACGGTCACCCGCGGCAGCAAGGCCGCAAAAGCCGACTGGATCGAGCTTTTCAACGGTCTGGACGAGCCGGTCGACCTCACCGGCTACGGCCTGAGCGACGATCCCAAAAGCCCCTTCCTGGAGACGCTGTCCGGCCTCGTGATCGAGCCGGGCGGCTACGCGCTGGTCGAACCGGCCGCTTTTGGCATATCCGGCAGCGGCGAGACACTGCAGCTCACCGACCCGGACGGCGTCTGGGTCGACCGCTTCACGACCGGCGCCCTGGCCAACCAGGTCAGCAGCGGCCGCGGCAACACGGACGGCGCCGAGCCGGCGGACAGCCGTTTCTTTTACCGCCAGCCGACACCGGGCCGGGCCAACAGCGGCCAAGCGGCCACCGGAATCGCCATGACGCCCGCGCTAACGGCGGTTTCGCAAAACGACCAGACGCCGCTCAGCGGTTTGTACCTGGACGGGCCGGCCTTGGTTACCCTGTCCTCCCCGCAGCCCGGGGCCGCCATCCACTACACCCTGGACGGCTCACCGCCGACCGCAGCCAGCCATCGCTACACCGAGCCGCTGCGGGTCGACCAGACGACGGTGATCCGCTGCATGGCCACGCTGGACGGCAGCCTGGACAGCCCGGACCTTGTGCGGACCTTCCTGGCCGGCGAACGCCACACCTTGCCGGTCGTGTCGATCGTTGGCCGCCCGGACGACTTTTTTGACGCCGCTGACGGCCTGTGGGCCAACTACCAGGCCGACATCGAGCGCGAGGCCACAATCGATTTCTACGAGGCCGACGGCACCCGGGGCGTCGGCTTCTCGGCCGGCATCGCCCTGCATGGCTCTTACAGCCGGACGGAAAAGCAGAAATCGCTCGAGCTCAAGGTGCGCACGATGTACGGCGACAGCCAGGTCACCTACCCCTTCTTCCCGGGCAACCCGGTCCAGACCTTCAAGCGCCTGGTGCTGCGGACATCCGGCCAGGACTGGCGTTTCACCAAGCTGCGCGACGCCTTCATGACCGAGGTGATCGCCGACTATACCGCCCAGGACACGATGGACCACCGCGCAATTATTGTCTACATCAACGGCGAATATTTCGGATTGTACAACCTGCGCGAGAAGGTCGACCAGTACTACATGGCCTCCCACCACGGTACCGACCCGGACCAGGTCGACATCATCAAGGGCAACCGCATCATCCTGAACGGCGACTACGACGCCTACGGCAAGCTGCTCAGTTATGTCAAGAACCACGACATGCGCGACGATGAGGCCTACGCCTATGTCCTCAGCCAGATCGATGAGCACAGCCTGATGGATTTTGTGATCACGCAGACCTTTTTCAACAACCTCGACTCCGGCAACAAGAAATTCTGGCGGGCACGCGCAGACGGGGCCGAGTGGCGCTGGGTCTTCTTCGACCTCGACTGGGCGATGTTCCCGACGACCTACCAGAAGAACATCCTCAAGTACGACCTGCTCGACCCCAACGGCCACGGCCAGCAGGATATCTTTGACGCCACCCTCCAGGTCAAGCTGATGCAGAACCCGGACTTCCGGGAGGCCTTCATCGCGCGCTACGCCTGGTATCTCAATGAGGTGTTCGAGACCGACCGCATGCTGGCGATCCTGGACGAGATGACCGAGACGATCCGGCCCGAAATGCCGCGCCAGATCGCCCGCTGGGGCGGGCCGTCTTCCCTCGCCTACTGGGAAAATCAGGTCAAGGAGCTGCGCCGCATCACCTCGGAAAAGCGCGGCCGGGTGATCCAGATCCTGCAGGAGACGTTCAATCTGCCCGCCAGCCAGATGAAGGCGCTCTTCCCGGGGGATTTCTCATGACCTGGCGCCACGAGCTGAAATTCCTGATCAACGATGCCGCGTTTGGGCGGCTCTACTACCGGCTGCGGCCGCTGCTGCGGCGCGACCGGCACGAGGACGGCGACGGCGGCTACCGCATCCGCAGCCTCTATTTCGACGACGACGCGAAGCGCGGCATTTTCGAGAAGCTGGCCGGCACCGACCCGCGCTACAAGTTTCGCGTCCGCATCTACAACAACAGCGACCAGGTGATCCGGCTGGAGATGAAGGCCAAGTCCGGCAACCTGTCCCGCAAGCACGGCTGCCCCCTGTCGAAAGAGCTGACCGACCGTTTGCTCGCCGGCGACATCGAGCCGCTCTTCGCGGCCTTTCAGGCGGCCGGCAAAGAGGAGCAGCACACGCTGCTGGGCCGCTTTTACACGGATTGGCAGACCCGGCTGCTGCGGCCCGCGCTGCTGGTCGACTACCACCGCCTGCCCCTGCTCTGGCCGGACGGCAACGTCCGGGTCACCTTCGACCGGCGCCTTGCCACCGGCCTGTTCCGCCAGGACCTGTGGGATCCGGACGCCGCCCTGGTGCCGGTCCTGCCGCCCGATACGGTCATTTTGGAGGTCAAATTTGACCATTTCATACCTGATTTCATCCGGGATGCGCTCGAACTGGCCGGGGCGACGCCCCTTTCGGTCAGCAAGTATGTCCAATGCGCCGCCTGGTGCCGCCAGCAAAGCTGGGAAGACATGTAACCCGACCCGATCCGACCTGACTCAAGCCCCATGAACACCGGAGGTACCGCCCCATGAGAGAACTGCTAGCCAAACTGCTCGACGTGAACGTCAACCAGCCCCTGGAGCTGCCGCGGATCCTGATCACCTTTGCGATCACGCTGCTGCTGGGGCTATTGATCCTGTTCGTCTACCGGTTTACTTTCCGGGGTGTGCTGTTCAACCGCAGCTTCGGCACGGCCCTGCTGCTGGTCGCGATGGTCACCGCGCTGATCATCATGCCGATCAGCTCCAACATCGTCCTCTCGCTCGGCATGGTCGGCGCGCTCTCGATCGTCCGCTTCCGCACCGCTCTCAAGGACCCGCTGGACATCGTCTACATGTTCTGGGCCATCGCCCTGGGCCTGACCGCCGGAGCCGGCTTTTTCGAACTGGCGGTCGTCGGCTGCCTGGTCCTGGCCGCCGTCCTCATGGTGGCGACGGCGCTGCAGTCCGGCAGCCGCAAGAAGCCCTTTTTGCTGGTCATCCGCTACGACAGCCGTTTCAAGGCGGATCTGCGCCAGATCCTGCCCGCGTACACGCTCAAGAGCAAAACAGCGACAGCCGCCGGCTTCGAAGCGGTCCTGGAGCTTTCCCTGCGCAACCAGGACGTGCGCCTGGTCGAGCAGCTGCAGCAGATTGACGGCGTCCAGTCCGCTTCGCTGGTACGCTTTTCGGGCGATTTTCAATAACCTGGGCTGAACAGTCCGCCGACCACCCGGATCGCCTCGTCGGTCAGTCCGAGGTCGGCATACAGGCGCAGCACCGTGTAGCGGTCGCGCATTTCGCCCGCATAGCGCAAGCTGTCTTCGACCATATCCATGCCGATACCAAGTTCCGCCGGGCTTGTCGCCCCGCCGGCCTTGACCAGCGCGGCGCGCACCGCCTCCGGCGCCGGCACGCTCGTCCGGATCAGCCTTTGCAGCTCCGGCCAGCCAGCCTCCAGGCGGCCGATATGGGCCAGGATGCGTTCCGGCTCATGCGCACCGGAACCCAGGCCCAGCTCGATGATCGCCTCCGCGCCGTCGCCAAACACCTTACTCATCCGGCTTGTCCAGGCTTCCCGGTCAAAGGGGCGGACCTGCGACCTGGCCGCCGCGAAGTCCGGCTGGAGGTCGAGCAGGCGGTGGTAGAGCGCGCAGGTGACGATCGTAGCCAGGCCGACCTTGCTGCCGTGGAGCACGGCGGGCCGGTTCTGGCGCAGGAAGGCCATCTCCCAGAAATGTGACAGGTGATGCTCGGAACCGGACGCCGGGCGCGAGTTGCCGGCATAGCTCATGGCGATGCCGGTCATGATCAGGGCCGAGAACAGCTCGGACGCCGCTTCCGGGCTGCTGTTGCCCGCCTGGGCGTGGCAGCCGGCCGTCGTGTCCAGGATCAGGCGGGCGATTTCGTCACAGTAGTACTCCCCTTCGACCATCCGGCCGAGCCGCCAGTCGCAGACGGCGGAATACTTGCCCAGGATATCGCCCAGACCAGCCGCGCTCATCGCCTGCGGGCAGGCGGACAAGACGGCCGGGTCGGCCAGGATCGCTTGCGCGCCCTGGCCCGCGACGGTCTGCTTCATGTTGGCGACGGTCAGGGCAGCGACTGTCGAGGCGTAGCCGTCCATCGAGGGCGCGGTCGCCACGATGGCGTAGGGGCGACCGGCCCGGCTGGAAACGAACCGGGTCAGGTCGTTGAGCGTGCCGGTCCCGATGGCCACCAGCAGACCGACCTCGTCGTCCAGGGCGTTGAGCACGGCAAAGGCGGACCGTTCGTCCGGCACCAGCGCCGGCGTGCCCGGGAAAACTACCTTGCAAAAGCGAACGCCCGCTTCGCCGAGCCGGGCGGCGACGTGTTCTCCGGCCGCGTGCCAGGTGTTTTCGTCGGCGACCAGCAGCACGGACCGGATCTGGCCAAACGCCGGCGTCCGGAGCAGATCGGCCAGCTGGCGGCCGGCGTCCGGCGCGATCAGGAGGCTGCGCAGGTTGGTGCTGTGGCGTTTCCCGCAGGAACAGACGTAATCGGCATGGGCATAGTCAAGCAAGGTTTTGGGCATGGGGGCACGTCCTTTCGTTTTCGCTATAAAGACCAAAGCGAGCGTTCGCCGGTCGATACCGCCAGCGCACCGGCGCCGAGAGCCGCCATGACCTCTTCGCGGCTGCGGATCAGGCCGCCGGCGATCAGGGGGCGGTCAAAGGCGGCCACCGCCAGGCGGATCGCCGGCACGGCGACGCCCGGCAGCACCTCGACCAGGTCCGGCCGGCAGGCCCGGATATTGGCCTCGCCGTCGCGCAGGGCGCTGGAATCGAGCAAAAAAATCCGCTGGACCGCCAACAGCCCCATACTCTGGGCCATCCGGATGCAGCCCGGCTTGGTCGAGATGATCCCGTCGGGACAGATCTGGCTGGCAACAAAACTCATGCCCTGCGCGTCCGGGCGCAGGCCGTCCATCAGGTCGACATGCAAAAACGAGCGTTTGCCGGCCGCCCGGATGCTGCCGACGGCTTCGGCGGCGTCGTTGATCGAAGCGGACAGCAAGAACAGCGCCGTCGGCGGCGAACGCAGCGCCTGGCTGAGCGCTTCAGGCGAACGGATGGCGGCGATGACCGGGTTGGCGATCATCTCATCGAGCAGGGCCTGGATGTCCATCGGGTACGCTCCCGTCTTTTTGCCCCTATTATGCCGTCTGGCCCGAGCCTTGGCAAGGCGCGTCAGGCAAGTTGCGGGTCGCGACCACGTCGACGCCGGTGCCCAGCACATCGGGCAGAATGACATCCCCGATCCGCACCGGCAGGCGGACCTGGCAGGCGCGGATCGCCTTGAGGCAATCGAAAATGCGGTCCTTGGGGATGGCCGTCCGTGTCTTGACGCTGAGCGGCTCGCGGCTGCCCGGCACGACGATCAGGCTGGTCACCATCCGCTTGGGATTGAGCACCTCATCGCGGGCGTAGCGGTCGCCGCGCGAGCAGACATTGCCCTTGACGGTGCGCACCTGGCCCTGTTCGACGGTCACCTGCAGGCGGCAGCCCATCGGGCAGTTGACGCAGATCAGTTCGCGGACATCGGGTTTTGACGCACTCATGCGCTCACCTCCACATGTACCGTGATCTCCCGGGCTGACGCGGGGTCAAACCGCCCGGTTGGCAGATCGACCACGGCCATCTCGCCCGGGGTCATGATCAGGCGCTTCTGGCGCAGCACGGTCTCGCCGTCGACCTCGACCCGGATCGTCGCCTGCTTGTAGACGGCGTCCGGCCGGAAAGTCAGGTGCAGTTTGGGCGGCTGGACCGGGCGCGAAATCTGCTGCGGCACGATGCCGCGCACGCCCTTGCCGTCGCGCACCCGGATCGGCTCGAGGCTTGATCCGGCAGGACCTGCCGGATCGCGGATCCAGGCCAGGGCGGCCAGGCCGGCGCGCGCCGACTCTTCGGAAACCTCGTCGACCAGGTCGTGGACATGGAGCACGTTGCCGCAGGCGAACACGCCGGGCACGTCGGTCAGCAGGTTCTGGTCGACCAGCGGGCCCTGCGTGACCTCGGACAAGCTGACCCCGGCTGACAGGGACAGTTCGTTTTCCGGGATCAGGCCGACCGACAGCAGCAAGGTGTCGCAGGCGATCTGCTCCTCGGTGCCGGGGATCGGCTTGCGGGTGGCAAGATCGACTTCAGCGATCGTCACGCCGGTCAGGCGCTCGCGCCCTTCGATCGCAATCACGGTGTGGCTGAGCAGCAGCGGGATGTCGTAGTCGTGCAGGCACTGGACGACGTTGCGGGTCAGGCCGCTGGAAAAGGGCATCAGCTCGACGCAGGCCAGCACCTTGGCGCCGATGCAGGTCATGCGCCGGGCCATGATCAGGCCGATGTCGCCGGAGCCCAGGATGACGATGCGCCGGCCCGGCACCAGGCTCTCCAGGTTGACCAGGCGCTGGGCCGTGCCGGTGGTCATGATCCCGGCGCAGTTGGTGCCCGGGATGGCCAGGGCGCCGCGCGGGCGTTCCCGGCAGCCCATGGCCAGGATGATGGCGCCGGCCTGGATCTGCACCAGCCCGTGGGCGGGGCTGACGGCGGTGACCAGACGCTGGGGCGATATGTCGAGCACCATCGTGTCGCACTGGAACGGGATGCCCCGCTCCTGGACCTGGCGGATATAGCGGTCGGCGTATTCCGGTCCGGTCAGCTCCTCGTGGAAGACATGCAGCCCGAACCCGTTGTGGATGCACTGCTGCAAAATGCCGCCCAAGCGCACATCGCGCTCCAGGACCAGCAGGCTGTGGCAGCCGTCGTCCCAGGCGGCGACCGCCGCGGCCAGGCCGGCCGGCCCGCCGCCGATGATCACCAGGTCAATCTTTCTGATTTCAGGCATGCGTCTCACCTGTCCTTTCCTGTCCTGCGCGCGGCTGCGGCTCGGGCATCTCGCCGAGTGTTCCGCAGAGGATACGCGAGGCGCCGCCGAACTTGGTCAGCTCGGTCTGGGGCACACCCAGCTCGCGGCTGAGCAGCTCGAGGACGCGCGGCGCGCAGAAGCCGCCCTGGCAGCGGCCCATGCCCGCGCGCGCCCGGCGCTTGACGCCGTCCAGGGTCGTCGCGCCCAGCGGGCGGCGGATCGCTTCCAGAATCTCGGCTTCCGGAACCGATTCGCAGCGGCAGATGATCCGCCCGTAGGCCGGGTCGGCCGCGACAGCCGTTTCCCGCTCGGCCTGGTTCATCAGGCGGAACGGCTTGCGCGTCGCATAGGGCGGTTTGAAGCTGTCTTTTTTTCCGGCGCTCAGGCGGTCGGCAACCTGGCCGGCCAGCTCGACGGCGATGGCCGGCGCCGCGGTCAGGCCGGGCGACTCGATGCCGGCCGCGTTGAACAAGCCCGGCACGTCGGCGGCTTCGCCCAGGATAAAGTCGTTGCGGTCGCAGTGAGCGCGCAGACCGGCGAAGGCCGTGATGAAGTGGCGGGTCGGGATCTGCGGCCAGCTGAGCGCGGCGACGCGCAGCACCTGGTCAAGCCCGCCGGCGGTGGTGCGCACATCGTCCTTGTCCTCGATGTCTTCCGCGGTCGGCCCCAGGATAACGGTGTCTTCGACGGTCGGGGTGATCAGGACGCCTTTGCCCATCGGGGTCGGCATCTGAAAGATGGTCGCCTGGAACGCCGGACCGAAACGCTTGTCGAGCATCAGGTACTCGCCGCGCCGCGCCGTGATCGTGAAGGTGTCTTCGCTCAGCTGGTTGTTGATCGTGTCCGCGTAAACGCCAGCGGCGTTGACCAGCGCACGGCTGGCGACAGGTCCCTGGGGCGTCTGGCAAACAAAAACGCCGTTTTCGCGGCGGACGGCGGTCACCGGCGTGTTCAGGCGGATCTCCGCCCCGTTGAGCAGCGCATGGGTCGCCAGCGAGATGGTCAGCTCGTACGGACAGCAGATGCCGCCGGTTTCGGCGAGCAGGGCGCCGCGGGCCTTGGGCCCGATGTTGGGCTCGCGCCGGCGCAGTTCGGCCTCGTCGATCAGGCTCAGGCCGGGCACGCCGTTTTCGCGCCCGCGCGCCACCAGGTCCTCTAGGCCCGGCAGGTCATCGTCGCTGAAGGCCACCACCAGCGATGTGTTGCGCCGGAAGGGCACGTCCAGTTCGGCGCACCAGCCTTCGAACAAAGCGTTGCCGGCGACATTGGTACGCGCCTTCTGGCTGCCCGGCTTGGCGTCGTAGCCGGCGTGGATGATGGCGCTGTTGGCCTTGGTCGTGCCTTCGGCGACGTCGCTTTTTCGCTCCAGCAGCACGACAGACAGCCGGTAGCGCGCCAGTTCCCTGGCGATGGCGGCGCCGATCACGCCACCCCCGATGATCGTGACATCAAACATGTCTGACCTCCGTTTCCGGTCAGCGGCATAAAAAAGAAACCGGAACACGCCGCGCAGACGTCTTCCGGGCTCTCTTTTCTCAGCCGAAACCGCATCTCGTTCTTAAGTTAAGGTTATTGTAGCGGATCCGCCTGCCCCTGTAAAGCTAACCGGTTCACTTCGTGCCGAAGAGGCGGTCGCCGGCATCGCCCAGACCGGGCACGATGTAGGCGTGGTCGTTCAGCTTCTTATCCTCGGCCGCGCAGAAGATCGGCACGTCCGGATGGTCGCGGTGCAGCCGCTCGATGCCTTCCGTTGCCGCGATCAGGCAGACGAATTTGATGTTGCAGATCCCCTTCTGCTTGAGGAACGTGACGGCGGCAGAGGCCGACCCGCCGGTCGCCATCATGGGATCGAGCACGATCGTGTCGCGCTCCCGGGCGTCTTCCGGCAGTTTGCAATAGTATTCGACCGGCTCGAGCGTCTCCGGATCGCGGTAGAGCCCGATGTGGCCGACCTTGGCCATCGGCAGCAGCTGCAGCATGCCGTCCACCATGCCGAGCCCGGCGCGCAGGATCGGCAGCAGGGCCAGCTTCTTGCCGGCCAGCACCTTGGTGCGGGCGACCGCCACCGGCGTCTCTATCTCGATCTCCTCGAGCGGCAGGTCGCGGGTGACCTCGTAGGCCATCAGCATGGCCACTTCCGAAACCAGTTCGCGGAATTCCTTGGTGGTCGTCTGCTTGACGCGCATCAGGGAAATCTTGTGCTGGATCAGCGGGTGGTCAAAGATAAAAACGTTCTCCATATGGCAGGCCTCCACATCGTCTATTTTTTCGATTGTAACATTGCAGCGGCCCGCCCGACAACCCTTTTGCCGTCACGCCAGGCCCTTTTTTGCCATAGCCTTGCGAAGGGCCTGGATAAAGGTCGCCTCGTCGGGAATCACCGAGATGAAGCTAACCTGGCCGTCGATGACGATCGTCGGGATGTTTTCGACACCCAGCTTCTTCATCGCCAGGATCCCTTCCCGGCTCTTGATCTTGTATTCCTGGCAGACGATCGGGCTGCCCAGCGAGCGGGCGGCGTGCGCGACCGCCTCCATCATATACTGGCAGGGCGCGCAGGACGAGGAGTCCAGCGTGACCACGTCGACATAGACATGCGAGCGGTCCGTGTAGTCGGGCAGATCCAGCGTCACGTCAGCCAGCGGGTCGCTGGCGGCCATGAAGCAGCCGATCTCGCCGTGGACCAGGGCGGTGATCGCCTCGACGTTTTCCGGCGGGACATCGAATGGCATGTCACAGCCCGGCGACAGGATAAAGCCGCGCGTGCCGCCGATCGCCATGCAGTTCATGGCGTCGTTGACGTTGTCCGCCGCCGTCCCGAACAGCATGGTCACCGTCAGGCGGATGTTGCCGCCGAAGGACAGGCCGAAACGCTGGCAGGTGTCGCGGACATAATCGAGCGGGATGTTCTCGTCGATCGAGAGCCCGTCGGCGTGGCAGCGGCACATTTCCTCGATGTTGTTCTTGGCGTTGCCGCAAACGAAAAAGGTGCCGGGTTTGCCCTGTTCGTGCACGGCATCGAAGACGCGCCGGGCATAGGGCGTGACAAAATCGGCGAAGTTCTGCGGCGAGATCTGCGAGGTCATCGGGTCGACGACCGCGACGATGTCCGCGCCGGCTTCCATGTAGAGCCGGGCCGCCTGGATGTTGACCTGAGTCGTCAGTTCCATCAGGGCGTGGACCTGTTCGGGCTCGTCGATCATCTGGTAGAAGATTTCGGTTCCCATCAGGTGCAGGGCCAGCGTGAACGGGCCTGTGATCAGGCCATAGAGGGCGATATCCCGGGCGGGGCCCTGTTTCAGGCGGCGCAGCGCCTCGAGAACGATCGGAAAACGGCCGTCGCCATCACCCGGCACCTTGAGGTCGGCCAGCGTCTTCCCTTCCTCGAGCGGATGGCTGACGACCGCCGGCGGATTATCCTGTGACCAGATCAGGCGGCAGCCCATCGCTTCGGCTTCGATCTGGAGGTCGAAAACCACCGGCAATCCGTCCGGCCGGTAGCGTGTGATCGCCGCTTCCACGCCCTGGACGATCAGGTCCGCGGACTGCAGGAACCGGTCAGCCGTCGTGCCGATCAGCTTGCCGGCATGGCAGCCGACAAAGGGCACCCAGGGCGTGCGCTCGGTTTCTTCGTTGCGCAGGGCGGCCAGAACCAATTCTTTCGCTTTCATGATAACCTCCCGGACTCGCTGCCGCGCTTGTTGCGCAGACGGCTGCCGCTATCATTCTCCGGGATAACCGGGAGGCTGTCTAAGCATCACCCTGTCTTTTTTTGTACTTTTTTGCCCGATCTGCCCCCATTTACGCGAACAGTGGCTGCAGCGCCCCGTAGGCCCGGGTGTAACGGTCATACAAGGCGGCATAGACAGCGGCCCGGGACGGATCCGGCAAGGTTTCGCTCTCGGTCCGGACCAGGCGGACCGCTTCTGGCAGGCTGGTCCAGACGCCGGCTGTCACCCCGGCGACCAGGGCGGCGCCAAAGGAACCGCCTTCGGCGCTGCCGTACACGGTCTGGACCGGCAGCTGGAAGACATCGGCGAAGATCTGGCGCCAGACGGGGCTGACCGCGCCGCCGCCGGCCAGGATGACGGTGCCTTCACCTTGCCGGTCGGGGCTGTTGGCCGCGATCAGGGCATGGACCTGGCGCAGGGAATAGGCGACGCCTTCCAGGACGGCCCGGGCGAAATGGCCTTTCTCATGCAGGCCGGTCAAGCCGATGAAGCCGCCGCGCGCAGCGGGATCGTGGATCGGGCAGCGTTCACCGGTCAGGTAGGGCAGGAAGATCAGGCCGGCGGCACCCGGCTCGGTTGCGCCCGCGGCCTCGTCGAGCAGCTGGAAGGCCGAGCGGCCGGTCTGGCCGGCCTGTTCGCGCTCATGCTGGCCCAGCGCCTGGCGGAACCAGTGGTAGGATCCGGCTGCCGCCAGCGTTACGCCCATGGCGGTGAAGCTGCCGGGCGCGTTGCCGCGAAACACCTGCAGCTTGCCTTCAGGGTTGGCCATGAACGCATCAAGCCCCATGGCTACGACACCGGAAGTGCCCAGCGTGATCCCGATCCGTCCCGGCCGGACCAGGCCCAGGCCGGTCGTCGAGATGACGGCATCGCCGCCTCCGCCGCTGACCGGCAGGCCGGCCGGCAGACCGGTCTGGGCGGCCGCTTCTTCCGAAATGCGGCCGGCCTCCTCTGTCGACGCGACCACGGGCGGAAACAGGGCCGGATCCAGGCCGGCCCGCCGGATCAGTCCGGTGTGCCAGCGGTTGTTCTGGACATCGTAAAGGCCGGTGCCGGAGGCGTCTGACACCTCGGTCAGGACAGAGCCCGTCAGGCAGAGACGGAGATAGTCCTTGGGGTTGAGAATCAGGCGGGTGTGGGCGAAATTGTCCGGTTCCGCCTGCTGCAGCCAGCGGATCTTGCCGGCCGTGTAGCCGGTCAGCATCTGGTTGTTGGTCATCGCCAGCAGCGCCTCGGGGCCGCCGGCCAGGTCGGTCAGCTCGCGGCACTGGCTGGCGGTGCGCTGGTCGTTCCAGAGGATGGCCCGCCGGACGACCTGGTGCTTCGCGTCCAGGGCGACCATGCCGTGCATTTGGCCGGACAGCCCGACCGCCAGCAAGCGGTCGGCGGGCAAAGCGGCCAACGTGCGCTTGAGCGCCAGTTTGGTTGCCTGCCACCAGTCGGCCGGTTCTTGCTCGGTCCAACCGGTCTGCGGGGTGTAAAGCGGATACGCCTCGATCGCCGACGCGGCCAGGTCGCCTTGCGTGGTGACGGCCAGGACCTTGACGCCGGTCGTGCCCACATCGATTCCGATCAGAATATCGCGTGCCATGCTGCGCCTCCTCCCTTAACCGATGATCAGGTTGTTGATCAGGGTCTCCAGGTATTCCTGGCGGCCGCTGCCGGTTTCGACCTCACCCTTGGCCAGGGCAAACCGCTCCAGCTCAGCCAGGCTGACCTGCCCGGCGCGGATGCGCGCGCCCAGTCCGTCGTTCCAGCTGGCGTAGCGGTCGGCCAGGAACTGGTCGAGCCGTCCGTCCCGGATGATCCGGTCCGCCAGCTTGAGACCCAGGGCAAAGGTGTCCATGCCGGCGATATAGCCGTAGAAGATGTCTTCGAGGCTGCTTGAGGCCCGCCGGGCCTTGGCGTCGAAGTTGAGCCCGCCGTTGGTGAAGCCGCCGGCTTTGAGCACTTCGTACATGCACCAGGCGGCGTCGTAGATGTTGGTCGGGAACTGGTCGGTGTCCCAGCCGAGCAGCAGGTCGCCCTGGTTGGCGTCGACGGAACCGAGCATCCCGTTGATCCGGGCCAGGCGCAGCTCGTGCTGGAAGCTGTGGCCGGCCAGGGTGGCGTGGTTGGCTTCGACGTTCAGCTTGAAGTCCTGATCCAGGCCATACTGGCGCAAAAAGCCGATCACGGTCGCCGCGTCGAAATCGTACTGGTGCTTGGTCGGCTCCTTGGGCTTGGGTTCGACATAGAAATCGCCTGTAAAGCCGATCGAGCGGGCGTAATCGACTGCCAGGCGCATCAGGCGGGCCAGGTTGTCCAGCTCGAGGCGCATGTCGGTGTTAAGCAGCGTCTCGTAGCCTTCGCGGCCGCCCCAGAACACGTAGCCCGCGCCGCCCAGCCGGACGGTCAGCTCCAGCGCCTTCTTGATTTGGGCCGCGGCGAACGCGAAGACATCAGCCGTGCAGGCCGTGCCGGCGCCGTGGCGGTAGCGCGGATGGGAGAACAGGTTGGCAGTGCCCCAGAGGACCTGCTTGCCGCTATCCTTTTGCAGATCGGCCAGTAAATCGGCAATCTGGTCCAGGCGCCGGTTGGTTTCGGTTAGGTTGTCCGCTTCCGGTGCGATATCGCGGTCATGGAAGCAGTAGAAGTCGAAGTCCAGCTTGTTCATCAGCTCGAAGGCGGCCAGGGCCTTGTTGCGGGCCTGCGCCATCGGGTCCGTGGCGCCGTAATGCTTGTCGACCGTCCCGACGCCGAACATGTCCGTGCCCTCGGCGACCATCGTGTGCCAGTAGGACATGGCGAAGCGCAGGTGCTCGCGCATCGTGCGGCCGGCGATCGCGGCGTCCGGGTCATAGTGCCTGAAGGCGAGCGGGTTGTCGCTCTGGCTGCCTTCAAAGCGGATTTTGCCGACACTGGGGTAAAATGCGTTCATGGGATCCTCCTTTGGCCTGCGGCCGTGTGTTCCGAAACATCTTCATGTTCGCGGATGATGATCTCGTTTTTCGTGATGATCCTGTCGGGCGGGCGCGTCCCGTCCAGCAGGTAGTCGTAGAGCGTCTTGACCGCCAGGTAGCCCTGGCGCTCGGGTTCCTGGCTGATCGCGGCCGTGATCCGGCCGTCACGCAGGCAGCGGGCGGTCTCGTCCAGCAGATCGAAGCAGACGACCCTGACGCGGCCGGTCAGGCCGCGCGCGGCCAGGGCCCGGCAGGCGCCCGCCACGCCGCCCGCGGCCAGGTAGACGGCCCGCAGTTCGGGATGACCGTCCAGGTGTTCCATGACCAGGGAAAAAGACAAGGCGTCATCGTCCAGATTTTCCCGGACTGCCTCAACCTGGATCCAGGGGTAACGGGCCGCTACGGTCTCGCGAAAGCCGCTGACCCGCTGGTTGTGTCCCAGGATCTGGTTCGAACCGGTCAGAATCAGGGTTGGCACCGGATCCGGCCCGGTCGCAAGACCGAGCAAGCCCGCGGCGATGCGGCCGCTGTGCAGGTAATCGTTGCCGATATAGCAAAGGCGCCGGCCATCCGAGACATCGTTGTTCAGGGCAATGACCGGGATCTCCTGTGCGGCCAGTCCGGCCAGTTCACGGCGAACCGGTTCCTGGTCGATCGGAACCAGGGCCAGGCCGTGCACGCCGGCCTGGATTAGTTCTTGCACCTGGCGGACCTGTGCTGCGCTGTCATAACCGGGCATCGTCCGCCAGACAACCGACAGGCCGAAATCGGCAAGATCGCGCGCGGCCTGTTCGATGCCGGCGCGGACAGCCTGGAAAAAGGGGTTGTTGCGGGCCGGCATCTGGATGCCGATCAAGAGCGGGGACTTGTTCAGCCGGAGCATGCGGCCGGCCCGGTTGGACCGGTAGCCGTGGTCCTGGGCCAGCTGCAGGATTTTTGCGCGCACCTCGGGTGCGATCCCCGGACGGTCATTCAGGGCCCGGTCGATGGTTCCGCGGGATACGCCGGCCAATTCGGCCAGCTGGCGCATGGAAAGGCCCAAAATGAGGCCCCCTTTCCGGCACAATGTGGCTTCGTGCTCGAGCACGGTATATTTCCAGCATAGCGTTCTGGCCATAACCTGTCAACAGCAGCCGGATTTTGTGGTAAAATGGGGCACAACCCGTGCCCGTTGTGTGAGGAAAAACAATGCGCGATTC
>JAAYJD010000328.1 GCA_012523135.1 Clostridiaceae bacterium | reverse complement strand
TGGCGCCGACATCGCCTTTTCCGACCAGGAGACCCGGATTTTCACCGTATCCGGACCGTCAATGGTATGATGGGGAAAATGGCTAAAAGAAGGTGTGCCCTATGAGTCTTGACCTGATCCTGGCCGCTGACGGCGACGCCGACCGCAGCGAAACCATCCTGCTGACCCCGGACGGCACGGTGCTGACCCACGCCGACGGCGGACCGGCCAATCCGAGCGACATCGGGACGGAACGCGCCGTTTCCAACCTGCAGACCATGTTCGATAAGGTCCTGGCGCCATACGGCGGCTTGTCGGCGTCCCTCCAGTCGGTCTACGTCGGTTTTGCCGGCGGCTGGGTCGGCGACAACCAGAAACGCTATTACAACATCCTGCGCGGCTTGCTGCCTAACGCGCACAGCCTGGACAACAGCAGCGATGCGATCAACGCCCTGACCTCGGGCATCGGGCAGGAGGACGGCATTTCCCTGATCGCCGGTATGGGCTCGATCGCCCTGGTCCGCTGCTGCGGCACGATCAACCAGGTCGGCGGCTGGGGCTACCTGATCGGCGACGAGGGCAGCTCCTTCGAACTGGGTCGGATGGGCCTGCGCGAGACCCTGATGGCGATCGACGGGCGCGGCGAGATGACCCAGCTCGTGTCCCTGATCGCCTGGCAGATCGGCAAGCCGATCGTCCAGGCCGTCCCGGATATCTACAGCGGCGGCAAACGCTACATCGCCCGCCTGGCACCGCTGGTCATCCAGGCCGCCCAGAACGGCGATGCCATCGCGACCCGCCTGGTCGAAACCAGCACCTGCCAACTGGCCCAGATGCTGCTAACCGGCAGCCGCTACCTCAACGAAACGCCCTACCGGGTCGTGATCACGGGGAGCCTGTGGGACATCGACGGCAAGATGCAATCGATCGTCCAGGACCATCTCGATGAGCGCTTCATCCTGGTCCGTCCCGACTTGCCGCCGATCTACGGCGCGGCGCTGGAAGCGATGTATCTGCTCGGCGGCGAACCGGATATCGCATTTAAAAAACGTTTTGCGGAAACATACAGGAGGTTTCAGCCCCATGGAAGCAAACAGACCGTTACCTGAGAAACTGGCCCTGCTGCACACCGAGCAGGTCAATCCCCTGACCGCCGACCTGGACCGCCTCGATACCCTGAGCATGGTCCGGCGCATGAACAGCCTGGATCGCGAGGTGCCGCTGCGCGTCGGCGACGAGGCGGAGACGATCGCCCGGGCGATCGACCTGGTGGTCAGCCGTTTCCGCCTGGGCGGCCGCCTGGTCTACACGGGCGCCGGTACCAGCGGACGGCTCGGCTTCATGGACGCCGCCGAGTGCCCGCCCACCTTCGGGGTGCCGGCGGATCGGGTCACCTGCGTCATGGCCGGCGGCCGCGATGCCGTTTTCAAGGCCAGGGAACTCACGGAGGACGACGCGAGCCAGGCCGGCAAGGACCTGGAGGCGTTCGGCCTGCGCCCGGAAGATGTCGTGATGGCGATTGCCTCCAGCGGCCGTACGCCCTATTGCGTCGGGGCCCTGCAGTACGCCGCGTCAATCGGGGCCGCCACCCTTTCCCTGTCCTGCAACAAGAACGCCAGGCTGAGCCGGTATGCTGAAATCGCCATCGAGGTCGACTCCGGCGCGGAGGCGGTCATGGGCTCGACGCGGCTCAAGGCCGGCACGGCACAAAAGCTGGTGCTGAACATGATCTCGACCTTGTCGATGGTCCAGATGGGCCATGTCTACAAGAACCTGATGGTCAACGTGCGCGGCTTCAACAGCAAACTCCAGGACCGGATGCGGCGCATCTTTGCCGAGGCGACCGGCAATCCGGACCGGGAACGGGCCAGCGAGCTGCTCGAGCAGACGGACGGATCCCTCAAGCTGGCCATCACGATGGAGCTTTCCGGCGCGACGCTGGATGAGGCCCGCCAGGCGCTGGACGCGCACCAGGGATTCGTGCGCCAGGCCCTGGACGATCTCATAGGGAGGCAATCACCATGACGAACAGGACTTTTGACTGGAAGAGCGCCGGCTGCGCCGTCTCAGGGCAGCTGAACCCGGACGAGCAGCAGCTGGCGCTGACCGTCACGTACCCGGACGGCTCGCGCCTGGCGGCCACCTTGCGGGACGGCTGCCAGAATCCCGGCAAACAGGGCCGGAGCAGCCTGCATGTTCCCTCCGGGCAGTGGCCGTTCTTTACGGCCAAAACGGCGATCGAGTGCCTGGAGCCGGGCGACGGGCAGCTGACCGTGCACCTGCGGACCCCCCTGGACCCCGATGCCAGCTGTGTCTACCGGCTGGATTTCCTGGAGCAAGCGCAAGCGATCCTGGTCCGGACCTGGTTTGAAGGCAGTCTGCCGTTTTTTGTCCAGCAGCTGCGCTGGCTGGATTTCCAGATTCTCGCGACCGACCTGGACCAATACAGCGCCGGGATGCCCGCCTGGCAGGGAACGGTCGGCGCCATGCCGGAACCGCTGTCCTTTACCGATTATGTCGCCCTCAAAAACGACAACAACGCCTTCGCCCTCTGCAACAGCGGCCGCGTGCTGCTGGCGCCGGGCCAGGGGCATCCCCGGCTGGCCGCCTTTGCCGATCTGCTCCAATACCAGGACAACCTGCTTCGGTTCTCGCCTGACGAGCCGCTTTCCGCCTGGATCTGCCTGGCGCCCTGGGCAGGAAACGACGCGTTTCTGCAGCAGCGCGACCGGCTGGCGGAGCGTTTTTTGGGTTTGCTGCCGCCTCAGGCGCCAGCCGCCGACACCGGCCGCGCGGTCGACATCCAGGCCGGCGAGCTGAATGTCCGGCTTGACTGGCGCGACCACGGCCTGCTCCTGACGCGGATCGGGGGCGCGCTGCCGGTTTATGAGCAGGGATCTCCCCTGGCGCTGGTCACACTGCAGGTTCTGGATCTGAAGACAGGCCAGGTCAGCCAGCTGACGTCGGCACAAGGCTGGCAGGCCGTGACGCTTGTGCACCAGCCGGACCGCTGGGTCTTTTCCCTGGTCCGGCCCCTGATCGACAACCGGCCGGCCGACCATTTCGCCTTGCAGCTGACAGCCCTGGCGCGGCCGGAGCAGAACCGGGTCGAATGGCAGGTTGACGTGCTCAACCAGAACCCCGGCCTGAGCGTCCTGTCCTGCGATTTCCCGCTGCTGGCGTTCCGCCAGGGCCACTGGGACCTGTTCCTGCCTAAAGCTTCCGGCGTGCTGCTGCGCGACGCGGCCCGCCACGGCAGCCACCTGGCCGCCATCTACCCGGCCTACACGCTGTCCATGCCCTGGTACGCGCTCTGGCAGCCGGAGCGGTCCGGCCTGAACGGCTTTTATTGCGGCGCGCACGACCCGGACGGCTGCCGCAAGGATCTGGCCAGCACGACGCTGGCGGGCAGTGCGTCCGGCCGCATCCGCATCACCTGCCCGGGCGAAGGCATCGGGCACGGCGCCAACAGCTTCAGCCTGCCCGGCCAGCTCGTCTGGCAGCTGTTCGGCGGCGACTGGTACGACGCCGCCCTGTTGTACCGGGCGTTTGTCCACGGCCAGGCCAACTGGCTGCCCGACCCGGCGCTGCAGGGCCGCCCGGATTCGCCCGACTGGTTCCGGGATATGCCGTTCTGGATCATGGACTGGCTGCCCAACGGCAACCCCGACAAAGAGCCGATCCCGGTCAGCATCCGGCCGGAAACCCCGCCGGGGCCGCGCGACTGGATCGACCTGGCCATCCAGCTGCAAAAAGCACTGGGGGTCCCGATCGGGTACCATGTCTACAACTGGCACCATATTCCCTTCAACAACGATTTCCCGCACTATTTTCCGGTCGAGCCCGGCTTTGCCGACGGGGTCAAGGAACTGCAGGCCAACGATGTCCAGGTCATGCCCTACATCAACGGCCGCCTGTGGGACACGCTGGACAAGCGCGACCAGGATTTCCGCTATTCGAAGGAGGCGCTGCCGCATGCTGCCAAGCACCTGGACGGGTCGGTCATGACCGAAAGCTACGCCTCGCACGAGCCGGACGGCCGCTTGTGCCAGCTGGCCGTGATGTGTCCCTCAACCTGGTTCTGGACGCGCGAGCTCCAGTCGGTCACGGACCGCCTCTTCGAGGAAATCGGGGTCAAGGCGGTCTACATCGACCAGGTCGCCGCGGCGGCCCAGGCGCTCTGCTGCGATCCCGGCCACAACCACCTGCCGGGCGGCGGCAACTGGTGGAACCGCTCCTACCAGGCCCTGATGCGCGAGCTCAACCGCACCAATCCGGCCGACCGCGCCTTTACGACCGAATGCAACGCCGAGCCGCATGCCGGTTCTTTTGACGGCTACCTGACCTGGCAGTGGATCGAACCCGAGCAGGTGCCCGCGTTCCCGTTGATCTACGCCGGCCGCGTGGCGATGCTGGGCCGCAACATCAACGGCTACAAGAAAAAAGACATGCCCTACTGCAAATTCCACATCGCCGAGCAGGTGCTGTTCGGCCAGCAGATCGGCTGGATCAACGCCGATGTCGTCAACGACCCGCAAAAATTCCCGTTCCTGAAAAAAATGGTTCACCTGCGCTGGCAGTACCGCGAACTGTTCAACCACGGCCTGCCGCAGCGCCCACCCCAGGTCACGTCCGATATCCCCGACACGCCTTCCTTCGCCGGCATGGGCCGGCCGCCAGCCTGGCAGGTCTTCGCCATGCCGCCGGTGCGAGCCGGCATATGGCGGGACAGCCAGAACAGCAAGCAGGTCCTGTTCGTGATCAACACCGCGGACCAGGAGACCGGCTGCACGGTCGAACTGCCCCGCATCCCGGCGGACTGCCGCTGGATCCATCGGGAGACGACCGGGGAACCAATCCTGACCGAAACGGCCGCCGGCTCATGCCTGGAAGCCCGGCTCGAAGCCGAGGGCATGATCGTCATCGAGTGGGACGCCTGAAGAGGCCAGAACACCAGCTCTTTAAGTTCAATGCCGCGCAGGGAATCCTGCGCGGCATTTTTATGCGTATTGTATCTTGTTCTGATGGGTAACCTCTGGTAAGCGACACCAACTTTATGATTTGGCTCGATTTTACTTTATGATTTGGCTCGTTTTCATTTTATGTTTTGGCGTCTCGCCTCAGTCCCTTGGCGCATCGCTTCAGTTCCCTGAGCGAATCCGCTTGCGCGCGGTGATCAGGCGGGTCTTGTCGATGTGGCGCTTGGCGACATCGTAGTCCTGGCTGACCACGGCGGTGTAGAGCATGTCGATGATGCTCAGCTGGCCGATCCTGGAGCCCATGGTCGCGCTGCGGATCAACGTCTCGGACGCCGAGGAGCAGAGGCGGATGGCCGCCCGGTCGCTGAGCGGGTTGCGGCCGTAGCGCGTGATGCTGATGATCGTGGCGCCGGTCTCGGCGATGACATCCGCCGTTTCCAGGATGTCCTTGGTCTCGCCGGTGTAGGAGATCAGGACAGCGACATCCTCGGGGGTCAGGGTCGTCGCGGCCAGCACCTGCAGGTGCGGGTCCGAACTGGCCACCGAAATCTTGTTGATACGCAAAAACTTGTTGTGCGCGTCGAGCGCGACCGTGCCCGACGTGCCCACACCGTAGAAATCGACCCGGCGCGCCTGGCTGACCGCCCGGACCGCTTTTTCCAGCTCCGTTTCGTCGAGCACGGCCATGGTGTTCTCGATCGCCTTGACGCTGTTCAGGCTGACGCTGCGGATGATGTTGCGAATCGAGTCCCCCGGACGGACATCCGTGTAGGTGATGTTGTCCTGCTGGTTGAGCGCCAGGTCCATGGACAGGACCCGGCAGAGCTCCTTGTAGCCCGAATAGCCCAACGTCTTGCACAGCCGGATGACCGAGGATGCGCTGACGCTGCAGGCCGAGGCCAATTCGTCGATCGACATGTGCACGACGTCCGCGGGATAGTCCAGGATATAGGTAGCAATCTGCTGTTCCTTGTTGGTTAAAGAACCCATCATTTCCTGGATTCTCAACATGCAGCCGGCCATAGCGAAGCCTTCCTTCTCTAATCGTTTCTGACGTGCGGCTCAGACCGCCTGCCAGCAGGCCCTGGCCACACCGACCAGGGGCGCATCATCAATGTCACGGGCCTGCTCGATGATCGCCAGGTGCTCCAGGTCTTCCAGCCCGGCTTTCAGCCCAGGCAGGAACAACTCGGCGGATTTGGCGATCTGGCCGCCCAGCAGCAACACCTCAAACCGGGTATCCCGGAGAATGTCGTGCAGAATTTCGGCCAGATAGAGGCCGGTATCGCGAAAGACGCGCCGGGCGAGCCGGTCGCCCTGGCGGGCCAGTTCGGCGATTTCGCGGACATCCGGGCCGGATGGACCGCTAAAGGCCTCCGGGCGCAGCTGGCGAAAGCGCCCGATAATCCCCCGCCGCGACACATAGTCTTCGGCGGTTCCGTCGCGATACGGCCGGGCGTAGATGCTGATGCCCGGTCCGCCCTGCGGATTTTTGAACACCTGGCCGTCCAGCAAGGTGGCAAAGCCAAGCCCCGTGCCGATGATCACGGCACCGATGCGCCGATAGTCTTCGTAGGGGCCCTGCCACACGGCGCCCAGCATGAAGGCGGTCGAGTCATGGACGAAGCGGACCGGAACCGGTCCGGCGCCCGCCTCAAACCAGGGGCGCATCGGAACCTTGTAGATCGCCTGGTACTTGTGCGTCATCAGGCAAAGGCCCTGCTCATAGTCGAAAGGGCCTGGAATCGATACCCCGATCCCGGCCAGGGTCAGGCCGCGGGCGCGGGCTTCTTCCAGGCCGCGCCGGGCCAATTGGATATAGGTCTCTTCGACCGATGCCCGGTCGCCGGCCGAATCCACGGGAAGCCGGTAGGCGCTGCCGTCGATCAGGCGGCCCTGACGGTCGACCAGCGCAGCCTTGAGCACGGTGCCGCCGGCATCAACGGCCAGGATTGCGGACGGTTCAACCACGGATGGCTGTGTCATGTTCATAGCCTTCCTTGAGCATGGTCTTGTGCATGATCACGCCGCCATCACCCTTGTTGATGATTTCATACGGTCCGAACGAGGCCGGAACAACGACGATGTCCAGGTAACGCTGTTCAAAGAAACGGCTGGGATCCTTAAGCGAGCGCACCAGCACCTTTTCGCCGTCGACCAGGGCCAGGACATGGAAGCGGTCCCGGGTGTCGTCCTCGATCCGCTGCTCGAACACCAGGTTGCGCAAACTGAAATAGAGCAAGTCGTGCTCGCCGACGATGATCTCGCGCCAGTCGTCGCCCTCGCGGACCAGACGCGGCGCCTGAACCAGGTTTTCGTCGACCCAGGAGGCCTTGAAGTCGCGGCGCAGCACCTTGTCTCCGTGGTAGGTGTGAATCGGGCGCAGCTTGCCTTCCAGGTCCTTGCGCATGTAGTCGTACATCTTGTAGGTATACGAGCCGATCGTCAGGCTGCCGATTTCCAGGATCACCTGGTTGCGGCCGGACGAGTGGATCGTGCCGGCCGGCAGCATGAACTGCATGCCCGGTTTGGACGGCAGCGAATGGACATAGCGGTCGTGGTCCAGCGCCTCGCCGTGCAGGTCGGCCCGGCGGGCCTTTTCGATGAATTCCTCCGGATTGGCGTCGTCCCGGAAGCCGATGTAGGTCTTGGCGCCCTGGCCGGTGACGACGACATAATAGCTTTCGTCCTGGCGGCCCAGTTCGTTGTAGTTGCGCGTGACATAATCCGCAGGCGGGTGGACCTGGATCGACATGTTGCCTGAGCTGTGGAAGGTATCGTCGTAGTTGAAGCGGATCGAGAAATAGCCGCCGAAGGTCTCGACAACCTGCGGACCGAGCAGCTCAGGCCCGACCGTCTGGATAAAGCAGTAGAAGGGGAACTCGAACTGGCGGCCGTTGGTGTCGGCCACGATCGAGACCTCCATCGGGATCAGGTCGAAAACCCAGGCGCAGTTTTTCATCTCCTCAGGCAGGTTGCGCAG
>JAAYJD010000327.1 GCA_012523135.1 Clostridiaceae bacterium | reverse complement strand
GCGCGAGGTGATACGCATGACGCAGCTAGAACAGGAACGGGAACGCTTGATCCAGGAGATTGCCGAAAAGGAAATACTGTTATCCGACATGCGCCGACGGTTCAGCAAGCTGCTGTACAGCATGTTTCCCCATTCAGAACCCGTCGAAGCCCTGCGCGACGCTTTGCGCGCCGACACGGTCAATGGCCTGCAGTCGCTGGCCAGCCAGCTGAACATCCGGGGAGTCAGCAAATGGCGCAAAGAGGCCCTGGTCGAGCGGGTCGCCGAGGAACTGCTCAAGCCGGAGCAGGTGCGCCGCATGCTGCTTAAGCTCGACGACGAGGACATGGCCTTTTTCGAGCGTGCAGTCCGTGAAGGGCCGGTTGAACAGCTGGCGGATGATTATACCAAGCATCTTCAAATCCGCTACCTCGGCCTGATGCAGATTTTTGTACGCGGCGAAGCCCTCACCTTCGTGGTTCCAACTGAGATCCGGGCCATCTACCGTCAGCTTTGCGAAGAAGGCTTCGAGGAGAGCCGGGCGTTCTTTTCCCTGCTCGATCGCACGGTCCGGGCATCCGTCAACCTGTACGGGATCGTCGGCATTACAGATGTGCTCCGGATGTTCAACCAGTTTGGTCCAAAACAGGCGACACGTGCGGATATCGATGATCTCCTGGATCAAAGGCGCTCCGGCGGCGAGTACAAGCGCTGGCAGGAGGACCTGATCAAGCCGGATTTGGCCGACGACGGCTACGCGGCAGCTTGGGCCCTGCTGACCGCGCGCGGCGATCGGCCCCGTTACCAGCCCGGCAAGTCGGAGCTGCTGCTGTATACCGAACGTGATTTTCTGCTGCAGAACCGCGCCGGACAGGCCTTGATCCGTTACCTGCTGCGCGACAACGAGGAATTTGATGTCGATGCCGAGGACGTGACCTACGCCGTCGAAGAAGTCTATGACCGGCTTCAGGAAGGCCAGTCGATCCGGGAGGTGCTTGAATTTCTGGTCGAGGAGGACCTGATCGCAGACACGCTCCAGTCCTACAACGCCATCATTCCCCTGATCCGGGATCTCTACAACAACATGCGCTTGTGGCGCAACAACGGCTTCACGCCGCACGAACTGCACCAGGCCGACGGAGGTGACCGTGTCCTGCCGTCCCCGGCGCACAAGCCGGGCCGCAACGACCCCTGCCCCTGCGGTTCGGGCAAGAAATACAAGCGCTGCTGCGGCAAGTAGCCCGGCCGGTTACGGCCGGCGGCCGAAGAGCTCCTGCCAGAAGCAGTCGGCGAACCAGCGCTGGGCCTGACAGGTGTAATGCACCCGGTCGGACTGGAAAATGCCCTTTTCGGGCGACGTTTCGTCGTACAGCGCGGAGCTGGTAAGATCGATCAGGCGGTAGCGCTCTGGATCCCGGGCAAAGTCCTCCAGGATGCGGCTGACGGCCGCCAGCCCGAGCGGGTTCTGGTAGACATCGCTGAGCGGCTTGTAGAGGTAGATCACAAAATCCATCCCGATCGCCTTGCGGAAGCCGGCAAAAGTCTGGCTGAAGTTTTCCCGCGCGTCCAGGACCGCGCTTGATCCGGTGTCGACCTCGGTCTCCCACTGGTTCCAGTGCAGCCCGATCACGACCGGGTTCTTGCCAGCATTCCTTAGGTTGGCGACGGCCTTTTCCAGGATTTGGACCGTCAGCGGAAACAACGAGATGTCGACCTCGAAGAGGTGGCCGGGCACCAGCACGCGCGGCCTGTTGCGGTACCACATGTTGCCGAATTTCTCGTGTTCGGCGATACCCTGGCCGCCGATTGAAATCTGGATCACGTACAGGTCCGGCAGGCCAAGGGCATTGCCGCTGTCGATGTGCCTTTGCCATCTGCGGGCGAACTCGGTCGCCAGGCAGCAGGTATGGTCCTGGGTCTCGCCGAGGTTCATGCCGAAGGAAACGAAACCGCTCCAGGAGACATCGGGCAAGTCGTAAGCTTGGTTTTCCGTCCGGCTCAGTCCGAAAACGTTCCTGAGCGGCTGTACGATCCGCTGCGAGGACGGCAGCCTCGTCTTGTGGCCATGGGCGTTGGATTGGCCCAGCACGATCAGCAGCGGGGCGTCCTCTGCCGGGTTGAAATGGATCATAAGGTCACGCCTCCCGGGATTCGGCCGCGGCGATCAAGGCCGCATAGGTCGGTTCGTCCAGCGGGTATCGCTGGATCAGCCAGATGCCGGCCAGGAAAATCAGGGCGGGGATCGGCCCGATGATCAGCCGGATGGTCAGCAGCGTCGCGGCGCTCTGAGCGGCGACATTGGGCACGAAACCGGCCAGGCTGAGAAAGAACCCAGCCAGCGAAGCTGCCAAAGCGACCCCGATCTTGGAAAAGAACGTCCACATGCCGTAATAGGCGCCTTCCTTGCGGCTTTTGGTCTGGACCGCGTCGACTTCAACGACATCCGGCAGCATGGCAAAAGGCGGCACGTAGCCGAAGCCGACCCCGACGCCGGCCAGCACCATGACGGCCAGCGTGAACGGCATGCCGAACACATGGCCGAGAAAGAAGATCGCCAGGCAGCAGACCGCCAGGATCAGCAAAGCCAGCTGGTAGGTCCGCTTCTTGCCCAGATGCTTGGCGACCAGGACCGACAAGGGAACGCACAGCATGGCGACGCCGAGCAGCAGCAGCATCGCCAGG
>JAAYJD010000326.1 GCA_012523135.1 Clostridiaceae bacterium | reverse complement strand
GTCTTTGACAATCCAGACGCTCTGGCGGACCGGCAGGCGATGCCACACCTGTTCAAGGCGTTCAGCCGGATGGCCCGGTCGGCCTGGCTGATCAACCAGCTGAAGCTTGGACCGGCTGAAGCGGCCTGTCTGGCGGCGGGGGACGATCTGGGCGTGACCTGCCTGGCCGGACTGCCCGTCGATACGGATGAAACCGATCCGCCGGATGCCTATGCCCGGCTGATCCGGCTCGCAGAACTGACCGCAGCCAGCCGGGCCCTGCCGGCGGGCGAACCGGGACTGGTCAGCCTGCTCGCGGACAGCGTCCGGCATAGCGACAAGGCCCTCCTGATCGCGGGACTTGCCCGCCTGCTGGACTGCCGGCAAGAGGAGATCACGTTTCTGATCGGCGATGCCGCATCAGACCCCGGCGGCATCCTGCAGGCCCGTTTCGGCACCGATCTGCTCGATTTCACGATCTACCTCCGCTTGCAGCGGCTCGTCCACGCAGCCCGCTATATCGGCATAACGGTTCAGGAAACCGCAAACCTGGCCGGACCGGCCACGGGCTTTGCCGAAGCGGCCCTGGTCCGGCAGGCCGCCCGCGGCCGGTTTGCCCGGCAGGACTGGACCCAGGCAGCCGGCATGGTGCGAAACCGGCTCCGGGAGCGGCAGTGCGGCGCGCTGACCGCCTTTGTCGTGGCTAATCCGGATGCGGCGCGCCATCAGCACTGGCAGAGCCATGAGGAATTGTTCGAATACTTGCTGGTCGATGTCGATGTCTCGGCCAAGGTGGCCACCTCCAGGATCAAGCAGGCGATCAGTTCCGTCCAGCTGTTCATCGACCGCATCCTGCTGGGTGTCGAATCGCCGAAGCTCGACACGTCGGCCGCACCTTTTTCGTTCAGCAAGGAACAGGTCGCCGAATGGAGCAGCTGGCGCAAGGCTTACCGGGTCTGGGAGGCCAACCGCAAGATTTTCCTGTATCCGGAAAATTGGATCGAACCGGAACTGCGCGATGACAAGACGCCGTTTTTCAGGGAGCTCGAATCCAAGCTCAAGCAGGGCGAATTGACCGAAGCGTCCGTTGAAGACGCCTATTTCCAGTACCTGCTCAAGCTGGACCAGGTCGCCCGGCTCGATATCACCTGCTTCTGCCATGACCACGCGGCCGGTATCCTGCACGTGATCGGGCGGACAAGCAGCATGCCGTACAAATATTTTTACCGCAGGAGGGAGGACGGCGAGTGGTCAGCCTGGGAGGCGGTCAACCTGGATATCAGCGGCGACCTGATGGCTCTGGCTGTCTGGAACCGTCGGCTCTACCTGTTCTGGCTGGAGATGCTGGAAGAGCCGGAACAGGAAAACATCGCCCTGCCGGCCCTGGATGAAAGCTCGACCATCAGCCGCAGCCGGTCCCGCTACAAGCTGCAGCTATCCTGGAGCTGGCTGTGGCAAAACCGCTGGGAGGGCCGGCATCTGTCGCGCGATTCGATCGTGACCGACTATTTTTCCGGCTTGACCGCCGGACAGCTCTCAGACAAGCTCTTTCTTTCGGTCCGCTTTGCCGGGACCAGCCTCGAGGTCTGCCCGCTGACCTTTCTGGACATCCGCACACCGGGCGTCACCTACCTGCCGCCGCAGGAACTGGGCCAGAACATGGTGTCGATCGGCTGGAAATATGTCTTCAGGGACTGTGTTTCAGATCCCGGCCTGCTCCCCGACCATGCACTGGACAGCCGGCTGGTCATCCCGCAGTCTTGCCTGCTCGAGAAAATGAAGCTCAGGGGAGCCGATCAGCTGACGATGGACACGGCCTATGCCGATGTTCTGCACACGATCGAAGCAAACGGCTAGGAGGTGATTCACATGCCGGGCCTTTATACCGATTTAATCATCCATACGCTATCGATGACGATCAACGCGTTACCAATGAGCAACCTGATCTATTGGGGTTCTTTGCAGGTCCGCGTCGACATCAAGCAGGAGAATACCCCGGTTTACAGCCATGAATGGCAGGATCCGCCCGCCCATCTCGTGCACGCGCCCAACAAGCGGGTGACCCTGGCTGCCGGCAAAGCGGTTTCCTGCCGTTTTTCGGTCGCTTCGATAACAGAACCTTTTTCCGCATCCTTCTACATGTTCTTGGATATGAGCGAAGGCGGACCGGTCAGAACCGCCCAGCTGGTCTGTTCATCGTTTACACTTGCGGCAGGTGAGCTGGCGACTTTGGACGTGGTTTACCAGGTTGTTCCGGCGGATTCGCGCCTGCTCAAGGCGACCGCCGCCCGCGTGACGCTGCTTGAATGGACGCCGCCATACCAGGTTCTGGTCGCCAGCCGGCTGGCCCGCTGTCCGCTCGAAGACACCTTTTTCTACCATGACCCGAACATCGTGCTCCTGGCCGAACAGGAAGCCAGGCAGAAAGAAACATCGTTGCTTGTCGCCCCCGACCTGCTGCCCGGCGATGTCTTCAGGGAAATCATCGAGCATTACACTCTGGAGCCGATCGTCGAACCTGATCCGTTTCCCGACCCGTTCGACAGCCTGGTCACAGACAGTGTCTGGGAGCGGGTCAGCGGCGCGATCAAAACCGGTCTCGACGACCGGAGCGCGTCCGGCCAGCAGGTCAGGCAGTTGCTCGACGATCCGGCCACGGTCGTTGCCATCGGCAAAACATCCTACCAACGCGAGGCGAACTACGCCGTAGCTTTGAACAACGTGGCGCCTGCAGCTGCGGTCAGCAACAACAGCCCGGTGTACCGTTCCGGCAGGTCGGGCCAGACGGCACAGCTTCAGGCGGGATCGTCCGTTGCCCTGGGCCAGAAGGTATCCGCCTAAAAACCGGGATTCCGCCTGGCCGCGGCCGGTATTCTGCAAGCCAGGGAGACCAAATTCGTCTTCAGGCCGTTCTGCCACAGCCGGACAGACGCATTCATCCGCAAGCTGAGCGCGGGCGGCCTCTGGGGCTTTTTGGCGCGCGGCAGCCAAAGCGGGGCGGACACGTTGTCGTTCAAGCAGAACTACCATCCGAACGCGGAGCAAGTTTTTATGAAGCCGGGCGATATTCCCCGCAATTCGGTTGCTTTCGATTTTGGCGACGCCTATGCACCGTACAACTGGGAGCTCTTTTTCCACATTCCCATGACGATCGCCGGCAAGCTGGTCCGGGACCAGAATTTCGAGCTGGCCCAAAAATGGTATCATGTCATCTTCGATCCGACGGCCTCAGAAACGGGCGGCAAGCAGCGTTTTTGGCAGTTCCTGCCCTTCTACCAGGAAGCCGGCAAGCAAATCAAGACGCTCAATGAACTCCTGGCCGACGGCACCGCCCTCCTGCAGCAGATCAACCTGTGGGAGAAAAACCCGTTCAAGCCGCATATCATCGCCCGGATGCGCCTGAGTGCCTACATGAAGCATGTGGTCATGAAATACCTGGACTGCCTGATCGGCTGGGCTGACAATTTGTTCGGACGGGATACGCTGGAGAGCATCAACGAAGCCGTCAACCTCTATATCCTGGCCGCCAAGATCCTCGGTCCCCGACCTGAACGGGTGCCCGCGCGCGCTGAACCGGTCGACCAGACCTACAACACGCTGAAAGATGAAAAGTGGCTGCCTTTGTCCAACGCCCTGGTGGAAATAGAAAATTTCATCCCGCCGTCGGCCGGCAAAGGCTTTCACGGCTGGCATGCGGACGAGCCCGGCACACTGCACAAGCAAGCCGTCAAAGCCATGGAAACCATGCTCTATTTCAGCATCATCCGCAACGACAAGCTGCTGTCCTATTGGGACACGATTGCCGACCGCCTGTTCAAGATCCGCCACTCGATGAACATCGCAGGCGTGGAACGAACCCTCGCCCTGTTTGAACCGCCGATTGACCCGGCCTTGCTGGTCAAGGCGGCGGCCGCCGGCCTCGACCTGGGAACGGTGCTTAACGAGGTGTCAGGCGCCGCCAGGCCGGTCTACCGGTTCGCCGTCATGCTCCAGAAAGCACGCCAGTTTGCCCAGGACCTCAAGCTGCTTGGCCATGACCTGCTCGGCTACCTGGAGAAGCGGGACGCCGAAGGCCTCGCCTTGCTGCGCCAGAACCAGGACATCCAGATCATGGATTCGATCCAGGCGATCCGGGAAGCAAACGTCGCAGAAGCCAAAAAGCGCGCCGTATCCATCCAGATATCCCTGGACGCCGCGCGCGGACGCCGTAAATTCTTCAGCGAGCGCACCCTGACCAACGCGTCGGAACAAGGCTACCTGGCTTCGCTGCAGTCGGCGCTTGACGACATCGGCAGCCAGAAGATCACCGAAACGATCGCTTCGGTTGTGGCCGCTATTCCTGATTTCAAAATCGGCGCCCCGACCTCGGTCGGCACGACCTTCGGCGGGTCCAATCTGGCCAAGGCGACCATGGCGATCGCCTCCTACTATTCCGGCGGCGTTGGCGAAAGCAACATCGAAGGCGCCCGGGCGGCCGCGATGGGCGGTTACGAACGGCGCATGGACGACTGGAAGATGCAGGCCGACGCGGCGAAAAAGGAGGTCGAGCAGCTGGACAATGAGC
>JAAYJD010000325.1 GCA_012523135.1 Clostridiaceae bacterium | reverse complement strand
CTTAGATGCAGGTAAAACAACCATCGATGACCAGGTTGGCACCCGACGTGTAGGTCGAGGCATCGCTGATCAGGTAGATGACGGCGCCGACCAGTTCCTCCGGCGTGCCCATGCGCTTGAAAGGGATCAGGTCTTCCCACCAGGCGACCCAATCCTGGCGCACGCTGCCGGTCATGTCGGTCCGGATGTACCCCGGGCTGATGCAGTTGACCCGGATGTTGTGGGCCGCCCATTCGACGGCCAGCGACTTGGTCAGGTGGACGACGGCGCTCTTGGACGTGTTGTAGGACGCCTGCCGCTGCGGGATGTTGACGATCAGGCCGGACATCGAAGCCGTGTTAACGATCGAGCCGGCCTTGTTCTCTTGCAGAAAACAGCGCGCGGCAGCCTGGGCAACATAAAAGACGCCGTTCAAATTGACATCGATCACCTTTTTCCATTCTTCCGGGCTGAGCGCCTCGGCCTCCTTGAAGTAGGTAATGCCGGCGTTGTTGAAGACGGCGTCGAGCGTTCCGAAGCGGGCGATAAAATTGGCAAAGGTCCGGGTGACGGCCTCCGGGTCGGTCACGTCGCAGCCAAAGGCCGCACACGCGCCGCCTGTCTTCGCGGCCAGCGCCGCGGCGGTTTCCTCAGCCTGGCCGGCGTTGATGTCGACCAGACCGACCTGAGCCCCCGCGTCCAGGAGATGCTCGGCCACGGTCTTGCCGATGCCGCGGGCACCTCCGGTCACCAGAATCTTCTTGCCCCTGATTGAAAACAAGTCTTTCATGTCAGGCTCCTCTCTTTCTATTGTCACCTGTCGCTGACGCCCATCGTGCGGCCAAACAGCGACGCGTCGAGCAACACGCCGCGCGCGGCGAGTTGTTCCTGGACCGCCGCGTGCCCAGGCCGCCGGCCGTTCCGGGCCTGAAGGGCTCCGGCCAGCCCCGCCGCTTCGCCGGTCACGGCGCAGCTGGGAATCACGCGGGTCAAATCCCAGCCGCTTTTGTCCGCACTGGTGCAGCGGCCGGCCGCATACAGGTTCTGCACGCTCGGTGCGCACAGCGTCCGGTAGGGCAGCGAATAACGGCAGCCGCGCTTTTTCCAGTTGCCGATCATGCCGATAGCATCCTCGAACCAGACGCCCTCGTGCAGATCCTCGCTGAACGCGAACACCCCGTCCAGGCGCCGCGTCATGCGCAAACCGTGAAACGCCGGGATGATCAGGGGGTAGGCGTCCGGGTCCTGGCGGGAACGCATCGCCTGGCTGTGTGTCCGGATCATCTGGCGCATGTCGATGCAGTGCTGGCTGATCGCCTCGATATCCGTACCGGAGTACAGCCGGCTGCCGGCCGGAATATCCGCATAGATCGGGTCCGTCTGCTGGTGCAGGCGCAGGTCGCGGCCGTTGAAACTGAAATACCAGCCGGTCCGCCGGTTGGTCGGGTCGTCGAAGGTCTTTTCCCCGGCAAAATAGAGCACATCGGCATCACCGCTGGCATCGACAAAGGCGCGTCCCGGCAACGTCCGCCGGCCCTGCTTGGTCTCGATGATAACCGCTTCGACCCGGTCCCCCGCTTTCTGCACGCCGGAAACCTGGGCGCTGTAGAGCAGGTCGACCCCGGCTTCGAGCAGCGCTTCCTCCGCGGACAGCATGAACGGGGCTGCCTGGTACTGCACCTGGTAGCGCGGACCTTCCGCGCGATCCTCCCGGCAGCTGGTTGAATCCAGCCACAGCGGCGGGATGTCGCCAGGTCCGTAACGGATGGAAAGCCGCAACAGCTCCTCGGCCAGGCCGCCGGACATCTGCACGCCGTCGCCGTCGCAAAGCGGCAGGTAGATGACGATCAGGCCCAGTGTGGCCAAGCCGCCCAGGGCGTATTCGCGTTCCAGCAGCAGCGTGCTGGCGCCTGTGCGGGCAGCGGACAGGGCAGCCGCAATGCCGGCCGTGCCCCCGCCGCACACGATGACATCATAAGATGGTTTCAGCATAGGGTGGCTCCTCGTCTGGATCTGCTTAGTTCGAACCGGATTTGGGCAGGAACGGCAGCAGTTGGCGGGCAAAACCAGGCAAAGTCATGGTCTGCAGCCAGACGCGGCCGGGCCCGATCAGCGTCGTCAGAAAAAGGCCCTCACCGCCGAACAGGATGTTCTTGAACCCCTTGACCATCTCGGCCTGGTACTGCACCGACTCCTCGTAGGCCGCCACATTGCCGGTGTCGACCTTGATCGTCTCGCCCGGTGCCAGGACACGTTCGACCAGGCTGCCGTCGATCTCGATAAACGCCATCCCGATACCGGACAGGCGCTGCAGGACAAAGCCTTCGCCGCCGAACAGACCTCCGGACAAGCCGCGCACGATGTGCGCGCTTAAACTGACTGAGGGCTGGGCACAGAGAAACGCCGATTTCTGGGCGATGACAGGAATGCGGCTGACATCGATGGCCGCGATGTTGCCTGGGAAACTGCTGGCTAAAACGATCTCCTGATTGGGCCGGCTGGCGGTGTACGTCGCGATAAACAGCGAATCACCGGAAAACATGCGGCCCAGGCCCTTCATCAGGCCGCCCTTCATGTTGGTCTCCATCACAATACCCGCGTCCATCCAGGTCATGCCGCCGGACTGGGTGTAGATGCTCTCCCCGGCGTCCAGGCGGATCGCTACGGCCGGCAGATTGTCGCCGAAAATCTTGTACGAGAGCGGTTTGACCGGACCGCCGCCGTAGGCCGGTTGGGCGAGAGGCTGTTGCACCGGCGGAGCAGCCGGTGCCGGCTGAGCAGCAGCGGTCTGAAAGGGTCGGCCGCAACCGCCGCAGAATCTGGCCTGGTCTGCGTTTTTCGCACCACAGTTAGGACAAAACATGGTCTACCTCCTTGTATGCTCGCTTCTGGATCTGAACGGTTGTATGGTTTCTTAGCGCGGTTGGTGTCGTCTGAACGTATCATATCACAAGGGTTTACGGATGAAAATCAGATCTGACGCACCGATCGCCGCCGCGCCGTGTGACATGATTTAACGGTTGCCCGCATCGGTCCGATGACAACGGCACGCAGGAAAATGTGAAAAGGTCCACAGTTTCGGGGGTTTATTGTCAAGGCCGTAACACACGGCTCGTGCCGGATGGCTTATTTCGTGTTATAATATTTTTACAGGCGGCCTGTTTCTTTCAGCCAGCCGAAAGCCGTTTGGGCTGGTTGGAAACAGACCGCAAGACTGAAAGGAGGACGTAATATGATTCAGGAAATCAGAGATGCCTTGAATGGCACATACGAACGTCGGGCAAGAAACAATGCAGTCGCAGGTCTGACAACCGGTCTGGTGATCGGTGCTTTGGCAGGTATTTTGCTTGCCCCGAAATCAGGCAAGGAAACGCGTGCGGATATTCGTGAAGGCGCGAAAATAGGGGCTGAAAAAGTCAAGGAAACCGCCCACCACCTCGGCGATATCGCCAAAGAGAAGGTTGAGCTTGCCAAGGAAAAGGTCGCGGAAGTAAAAGAGCACATCAAGACCGGCAGACACGCCGCAGAAGCCGCCGCAGAAGCGGTCGAAGAAGTCGTCGAAGAGGCCGTGGAAGAAGCCAGGGCCACATGACTGTCCCGGCAGCCAATACCAGCATCGGGTTGGATAACACCAGCCTGCGCAGAAATGAGGGATTGCCTTGCTGAGTAACTTTGCTCTCGCAACAGAAATTACGCTCGATCTGATGGACCTGCTGCTCGGCATCCTGGTCATTGTCGGGATTGTCTTTGTTGTTTTTTTGATCATTCTGCTGGCCAAACTGGTCGGTACGATGAAAAAAGTCAACAAGCTTGTTGACAGTCTGGATGAACCGGTCACGAAAACCATGGCCCAGTTGCCGGACATGATGAAAAATCTGGATGCCGTTACCAAGGACGTTGCCGTCCTGACCAATTCGGCCAAGGAATCGGTTCCTCATGTCCTGGATGATGTCCAGATCATGACAGGTACCGTGCGCGGCGGTGTCGAAGCGGTCGGCGGCGCGGCCAGGGCCGTCGGCGATGGCGTGTCCAGATTCTTCCACCCAACTCGTGCCGCACATGGTCCGGATATGAACGCCGTCATGGATATCGTGAACAAGGCGCTCGGTGTGGTTTCCTTTTTCGCCAGCCGCAGCAAAAGCCAGAAGAAAACCCGCAGCAAGGGGCGCAGATAAAAAACATCCTGTAAAAAAGGGTCGTTTCACCCCGTGTGAAACGGCCTTTTTTTGTGCTCAGGGTTCGGCGTTTTCTGGATCCGGCTGGATGTTGAGCATGGCCTGGACCGCGGCGGGTTCGACCCGGAACGGCGAACCGCGTCCTTCATAAAACCCGTGCGCCGCAATCATATGCACGTTCAGATCCGTCCAGCGGATCGTTTCGCCAGTCCGCCGATCGCGGCAAACGGTCAGGCGCTTCTCCTCGCGGACATAATCCCGGAACGGGCAGGGAATGAAGCCCCTGTAGTCCGTCACGACAACCTCGAGGTGATCGCCACTGGGTACCGGGGCGCCCAGGCTGGGCAGGCCCAAGGCGGTCAGCGCGCTCAGCTGCCTGGCGATCGCCTGGTGCGTCAGGCCGAGACTAAGCACCAGCGCCTGGTCATCCCGGATGATGTCCGCCAGGCTGCGGGTATCCGTGCCGAGAAAGCCGTCAGCCGAAAAAGCGCCCGGTTTGAGGTTCTCTTCAATTTCCCGTTGCTCAGGTGACTGTTTCATGCGTCCCTCCCGCGTCAGAACTTATCGTAAAAAATCTTGTCCGGCCCGAATCCTTTCGCCTGCAGCACATTGAGGCAGGCGTTGATCATGCCGGGGCTGCCGCACAGGTAGGCTTCCTTGTTCTGGCCGTCTGGGACGAAGCGGTCGACCACTTCGGTGATCAGGCCGATCTCACCCTGCCAGTTGTCTGTCGGCGTTGGCTTTGACAAGGCCGGCACAAAGCGGAAATTCTCATGCTTTTGCTGCAGTTCGCCAAAATAATCGAGATAATACAGGTCGCGCAACGTGACGGCGCCAAAGAAAAACGTCATCTTGTATGGCAGCTGTTTCTCCAGAATATCCAGGATCAGCGAGCGGATCGGAGCCAGACCGGAACCGCCGGCGATGAAAACCAGCTCATCACAATCGCCGCGCAAGTAAAAATCACCATAGGGCCCGCTGATCCTCAGTTCGTCACCCTCTTTCAGCTCCTGGTGGACGTATGTCGTGCAGATGCCCTCGGGCACCTGGCGGACGATCAGCTCGACAACCCTGTCTTCCGACGGGACCGACGCCATCGAATAGGCGCGGAAAACCGATTCGCGGACCTTGCTGTAGGGCTTGGTGTAGAGCTGGACATACTGGCCGGCCTTGAAGCGGATCCGATCCGGTTCCAGCAGTTCCAGGCGCAAGCCCTTGATGTCATGGGTCAGCGTATCGATCCGGGCGATCCGGGTTTTGAATTCCCGGATATTGAACAGCTCTTCCGGGATCAGGATCTTGAGGTTCTGCTTGACCTTGACCTGGCAGGAGAGGCGAAAGCCCGACTGCCGCTCGTCGCCGCTCAGATACGGTTCCTCGGTCGGCAGCAACGGGCCGGCGCCGTCCAGCACCTGGACCTTGCACAGACCGCAGGTTGCCTTGCCGCCGCATGCCGAAGGTATGAAAATACCCTGTCCGGCCAGGGTTGACAGCAAGGAGGAACCACCCGGGACCGTCACCTGGCGGGCGCCTTCATTGATGTCGATCTGGCAATCGCCGTAATTGTTCAGCAGCCGCTCGGCCAGAATGATCAGGATCGCCAGGGCGACAGAGATCAGGGAGATGCTGAGGATGGTCGTCACGATTTCCATTGATTCCGCTCCTGTTCAGGTGCCGCAGCCTTACTGTACGGCAAAGACACCGGAAAAGCCGATAAAGGCCAAGGCCATGAGTCCTGTGATGATGAAGGCGATACCCGGGCCGGCCAGACCGCGCGGCAGCTTGTTGCGGGCCATTTTCTCGCGGATCGCGGCCAGGGCGCTGATCGCCAGCCACCAGCCCAGCCCGCTGCCGGCGGCAAACAGCATCGCCTGCAGGAAGG
>JAAYJD010000324.1 GCA_012523135.1 Clostridiaceae bacterium | reverse complement strand
CCGCTGCGCAGCGGGCAGACCATCCCTGGCTGCTTCATCAGCTGTCCATCCGGGTGATGTCGGCGCCAAGATGGCGCATCTTCTTGATAAAGTTCTCGTAGCCGCGCTCGATCTTGTTGATGTCGGTCACCTCAGTCTCGCCGTCGGCAGCCAGTCCGGCCAGAACCATGGCGGCACCGGCGCGCAGGTCGCGTGCCGTCACCTTGGTCCCGGTCAGCGCACTGCCGCCCGCGATGATCGCGACATGACCGGCGATCATGACGTCGGCGCCCATCGTCTTCAAGTCATCGACATACTGGAAGCGGTTCTCCCAGACATTTTCCAGCATTTTACTGGAGCCCTTGGCGGTCGTCAGGAGCACCGTCGTCTGCGGCTGCAGGTCGGTGGGAAACCCCGGATATGGCATTGTCTTGAAGTTGGCGGCCAACAGCTCGCGTTCCGGTTCCATCCAGACGCGGATCCAGTCATCGCCGGTGTCGACCGAGATGTTCATTTCCTCCATCTTGGCCGTCAGGGGTTCCATGTGCCTGGGGATCACGTTGCGCACCGTCACATCGCCCCGGGTCAGGGCGGCCGCCAGCATGTAGGTGCCGGCCTCAATCTGGTCGGGGATGATCGAATAGGTCGCACCGGCCGGCAGCTGCTGCACACCGGTGATGCGGATCACGTCGGTGCCCGCACCGCGGATGTTGGCACCCATCGTGTTGAGGAAATTGGCTACATCGACGATGTGCGGTTCACGCGCGGCGTTCTCGATCACGGTTGTGCCTTCGGCCTTGGCCGCGGCGATCATGATGTTGATGGTGGCGCCGACACTGACGACATCGAGAAAAATATGCTCGCCATGCAGGTGCTGGGCTTCGACGTTAATCTTGCCGTATTCGATGGTCACGGTAGCGCCAAGCGCTTCGAAGCCTTTCATGTGCTGGTCGATCGGCCGCGCGCCGAAATTGCAGCCGCCGGGCATGTAGATGCTGGCTTTGCTGAAACGGCCCAGCAAGGCTCCCAACAGATAATAGGAGCCGCGAATATGGCGCACCTTGTCATGAGTCGCTTCCCAGCTGGTTATGGTGCTGGGATCCAGGGTCAGGGCGCCGTCCGGGTCGCGCTTCACCTGGGCGCCCAGCGCCTTGCAGATCTCGACCATGACGTTCAGATCGGCGATATCCGGAATGTTTTCAATTTTACAAGGTCCGTCCAGCAGCATCGCTGCCGATATGATGCCCAGGGCCGCATTCTTGGAACCACTGACGGAAACCTCTCCGGCCAATCGGTTACCGCCGCGGATAATATAGCTGCTCAATCACATACCTCCTCAAACCGGCTGCGTGTTCTGCACGGTCTTCGTCAATTCTTGCGTTTCGTCTTCCTGTTCAGCCAGATCTTCTTCATGTAGCACCTTGTACGCCTTGGTGTCGCCAAGCGTGACGCTCTCGTCCGCCTGGTCGCGCTCCAGAATCCGGTCAAGCAACCGGGCAACCTGCTTTTTTTCCAATTGGGCAAAATCCTTGTCGGCGAAATCCATTTCCCGGGCCATGGCGCGCAGTTCTTCGGCTGCGGCCAGATGCAGGGGGTCGACCGGCGGACAGTTCTGCCGGCAGGCATTGAGCGTGTCCTGCATCACCTTGCGGGCGATCGGGATCATCACCGTGAATTCGGTGCCTTTTCCCAGCGTGCTGGTGACACTGATTTTGCCGTTGTGGAGTTCCACCAGTTCCCGCGCGATCGACAGGCCGAGACCGGTCCCGCCGAACATGCGCGAACCGGTCATGTCCACGCGGTAAAAACGATTGAAAATCCTGGGCAAGTGCTCTTTGTCGATGCCAAAGCCTGTATCGGCCACCTTGACGAACACGTCGTCAACCAGGTAGCTGATGTAGACCTTGACCGCCCCGCCCTTTTCGGTGTACTTGATGGCGTTGCTGACCAGGTTGGTGATGACGCGCTCCATCGCGGTCCGGTCGACAAAAACGAGCGGGATCCGCGTCAGGGTGTAACATGACATGTCAAT
>JAAYJD010000323.1 GCA_012523135.1 Clostridiaceae bacterium | reverse complement strand
GTTTCATGGCACCGTGCAGCGCTTCTGCCGCATAGCTGCGGGTCTGCAGCTTGTCGCTGTGTTCGTCGACCATCTTCTTGGTATTGCAGAAAACAAGTGCGCGTTTTATACGCTCGGCTTCGATCAGGCGGCTGAGCACTTCAATCTTATTTGTTTCCCGGACTTCAATATAAAACTGCTCAGTGTTTGTTACAGTCAGTTGTGTCTGGGCGATGCGAACATGCAACGGTTCACGCAGGTACTTGTCTGTTAATTCCACGATTGAGCGTGGCAAGGTAGCAGAGAAAAAAACCTTTTGGATCTCAGCCGGAGTTGAGGCCAGAATTGTGTCAATATCCTCTTTAAAGCCCATGTTTAGCATTTCATCGGCTTCGTCCAGGATTATTCCCTGCAGCTGGTCAAGACGCATAGTTTTGCGCCGCATGTGGTCCATAACTCTGCCGGGTGTACCGACAATAATCTGAGGCTTCTTTTTGAGCGCCAGGATCTGCCGATCGATAGGCTGGCCGCCATAGACGGCCAGAATGCGCACGCCTTCTTTATACTTGCAAATATCATGCAGTTCGTCAGCGATCTGGATAGCCAGCTCGCGAGTTGGTGAAAGGATCAGGTATTGAATATGCCTGGCTTCCGTCTCGGCATGCTCAATTATGGGGATACCAAAAGCAGCTGTTTTGCCTGTGCCGGTTTGAGCCTGCCCCAAAATATCGCGACCTTCCATAAGATGCGGTATAGATTCTGTTTGAATCGGGGTGGCTTCTTCAAAACCCATCTCAGAGATGGCACGTAGAATTTCCTGCGAAATCGGCAGGTCAGTAAATGATGTTGATAACAAAGTAACTCTTTCCACTGGAAACCCAGTTAACTACTGGATTACCAGTCGTGGGGACCGGATGCCAGCTATTTTAGACACGAATGCAAATGATAACACGTTTTCTGCGAGAAGCCAACTGTTTTTCGCGTAAACTGTTTAGCCGGGCGCACATCACAAAGCCCGTCACATAACTGCAACGGGCTTTGATTACCAGATATCTCAGGGCAAGGCGTCTGGCGATTATTATATTGTGTGAATTCCGGCATTGGCTCAATCCAGCAACTGGCTGCGCAATCCTCCGGATTCCTGGGTAATTAAGCTTTCAGGCGGGCTTCCAGCGCGTCGAGCTGTCTGGAAAGTTCAGCTGGCAATTTGTCGCCGTAGCCTTCGTAATGGGCACGCACTGAAGCGGCTTCCTGCAGCCAGGCTTCCCTGTCAACTTCAAGCAGGGTTTCCATGTCGGCATCACTGATATCGAGTCCTTCGATGTCAAGTGCTCCCTTGGCAGGCATCAGGCCAAGCTCGGTCTCTTCATACTTGCCAATATCGGCGCACTGCTCAACAACCCACTTAAGGACACGGCTGTTTTCACCGAAACCAGGCCAAATGAAACGGCCATTTTAGTCTCTGCGGAACCAGTTGACGTAGAAGATCTTCGGCAGTTTGTCAGCTTCGGTCTTTTCACCGATATCGAGCCAGTGCTGCAGATAATCACAGATGTGATAGCCGCAGAACGGCAGCATGGCGAACGGGTCACGACGGACCTGGCCGATTTTGTCGCTGATTGCAGCGGCTGTAATTTCGGATCCCATGATGGAACCCAGGAAGATACCATGTTTCCAGTCAAAGCTCTGATGGATCAGAGGTACTGTCGTCTTGCGGCGGCCACCGATCAGGATAGCGTCAACCGGCACGCCCTTCGGATCTTCCCACTCAGGAGCAATAACCGGGCACTGTGAGGCAGGCGCTGTGAAACGCGCATTGGCATGGGCAGCCAGTTCTTTAGAATCTGGTGTCCAGTCATTGCCTTTCCAGTCAATCAGGTGATCAGGTG
>JAAYJD010000322.1 GCA_012523135.1 Clostridiaceae bacterium | reverse complement strand
TGCGCCTACGACGTGGACGGGCTCTTTTTCGACTGCATGGTCGTCGAACCGTGCTATTGCTACCATTGCCGCACCAAGATGCTCTCGCGCGGCCTCGATCCGGACGACGCGGCCGTCAATGCCCGTTTCCAGGAACAAAGCATGCTTGAGTTTTCTGAAGAGTCGCAAGCGATCATCGGAAAAGACAAGTACCTCTATCTCAACGGGCTGCATTACGGCCTGGCCAAACACCTCGACACGCACATCGAGATCGAGTGTCTGCCCAGCAGCTGGGGCTACGACTTTTTCTGGCCGGCCGTCTCTTATGCGCGCAACATTCAGGACACCGTGCTCTACATGACCGGCCGCTTCCAGAAAAGCTGGGCGGACTTCGGCGGATTCAAGACCCGGGCGTCCCTGGAGCACGATTATTTTGATGCGCTTTGCGCGGGTGTCGAGGTGTCGGTCGGCGACCATATGCATCCGGCCAAGAACCTCGAGCCGGCTGTTTACCAGGTTGTCGCTGACATGAACAAGCAAATGCTCTTGTACGAACCTTATACGGATCAGGCGAAATTCGAATCGGACATCGGCGTGCTGGTCAACGCCGAACGGGCCTTCGAACTTAACCAGTTCAACGGCGGACCTTTCCTGTCCGACAGCACGAAAGGTCTGGCCCGCATGTTCGGCGAGCTGCGACAAAGCTTCGACATCATCGACGAGACGATGAGCCTGGACCGGTTCAAGCTCGTGGTTCTGCCGGATGCACTGCGTATGGATGACCAGATCCAGGCCAAGTTGGCCGCCTACCTTCGCCAGGGCGGCAAGGTCCTGGCAACCGGAACCGCAGGCCTGAACGCGGACCAGACCGCTTTTGCGCTGCCAGAATGGGATTTGTCTTTTGAAGGGCCTGAACCCGGCAAGGCGTCCTACTACCATCTTGACAACCTGGACGATCCCAAGGTCTTCGACATGGACTATTGCATGTACGCGCACGCCATAACACGCTTTAGCGGCGGCAAACGGCTGGCCCGGACGGTCAAGAGCTATTTCGAGCGCCACTGGGACGGCTTCCACGGCTACTTCTACCTGCCGCCGGAAAAGGATGTGCCGTATCACACCGCGGCGATCAACGAGTCCGGCACGCTGGCCAGGATCTCGTTTGACGTGTTTCAGGCCTATTTCCAGACGGCGTCTTATCCGCATAAAGCGCTGGTCAGGCAATGCCTGGACCGGTTGCTGCCGCGTCCGCTGATCAAGACAGAAGGCCTGCCGTCGACAGCCCGGGCGACCATTACAAGCTGCGCGGCATTCTCGCTGCTGCATGTCAAGGTGACCTATCCGGAGGTGCGCGGCCAGATGGGCATCATCGAAGAGCCCGCCACCTTGCCGGCCGGCGCCGTCATCCTGGTTCGCGGTACCTTCAGGCGGGCCAGCCTTTTGCCGACAGGACAGATGATTGCACTTGGCGAGGCCGCCGACGGCTACACGCGTGTCGAACTGCCGGCCATCACAGGCTACCAGATGATCAAGCTGGATCGCTGACTGGCCGAACCGTCAGGAGAGGGATAAGATGAAAGCGGAAAAGAACTACGAGTTTCGCCAGCGGCTGTTGACCGTCCACCAGGCCGGAAGGCGAGACAAGGACTTGCTTCCCCTGCCGGACGAGCTCAGCCTGGATGATTCCCGGGAAATCCTGATCCCGCTGGACGCGGACCGCGTGCTCAGGCG
>JAAYJD010000321.1 GCA_012523135.1 Clostridiaceae bacterium | reverse complement strand
GCGGCGGCCAACTAGCCGATGCAGGTCATCCCCACTCAGTTTTGCTTCCTGGTAGACGGCTCGACCTATGTCCCGGCCGATGAAGAAGCGGCCGCCAGGAACGGGTTCATTATGTACGAACTGAGCGCGACCGGCGAACATGTCTACACCGTCCACCAGGGCGGTCTCGATAAGGCGGAATTGCTGGCGATCCTGGCCGAGATGGGCATGAAATGATCAACGATCTGCTCGAACAACTCAGTACGGCGATCGCGAACAACCTCTGGCTGGCCCCGCTGCTGGCGCTGCTCGGCGGACTCCTGACGGCCTTCACGCCCTGTTCCCTGTCCAGCGTGCCGCTGGTGATCGGGGCGGTCGGCGGCTACGCCGCCAACGACACCCGCAAGGCCTTCCGCATCTCGCTGGTCTTCTGCGCCGGTATGGCTGTCACCTTTACCGCATTGGGCCTGGCCGCGTCTCTGCTGGGGCGCCTGATGCAGGGGGCGGGATCCTGGTGGTACCTGATCCTGGGCGTCCTGATGATCCTGATGGCCCTGCAGACCTGGGAGGTCATCACCATCATCCCGCAGACGGCCCTGGCGAGCAAGAACACCCGGCGCGGCTACCTGGGCGCCGGGTTGGCCGGCTTGCTGGGCGGGCTTTTCGCCTCACCGTGCGCGACGCCAGTCCTGGTCGCCCTGCTCGCTGTCGCGGCGCGCGAAGGCAAGCTGCTCATGGGTTTTGTCCTGCTGCTGCTTTATTCGCTCGGCCACAGCGTGCTTTTGCTGATCGCCGGGACATCGGTCGGCTTTGTCAAGCAACTGTCGCGCTCGCCGCGCTACGGCAAAGCCAGCCAGGTTCTGAAAATCGCCATGGGGAGCGTCATCTTGGTCCTGGGCTTCTACTTGCTCTACCAGGGCTTTTAGTTATAAGGTAAAACAAAAAAAGGAAACCTAAAAACGGGAGGAATGAACATGGAAATCAAAGTTGTCGGACCTGGATGCAAAAACTGCAAGAACCTGCTCCACGCCACCGAAGAAGCCGTCAAGGAACTGGGCGCGGACGCCCAGATCATCTACGTGACCGAAATGGCGGACATCATGGCCACCGGGATCATGCGCACGCCGGGCCTTCTGATCAACGGCAAGGTCAAGGTGATGGGCCGGGTACCGGCCGTCAAGGAAATCAAGCAGATGATCGAGGACGAGCGCTAATCAGCTCACGGAAACGATCAAACAGCCGCAAGGGGCGCATGCTGTTTCCTTGCGGCTGTTTTCGTATCATGTTAAACCAGGCATCGCCTGGGAAAAGCGCCGGTTTCAAGGCCAAAGTCCGGGTCCTCTTGTGTAGCTCGCCGCCTCAGCCTTATTTGACCGCTTCGATGATAAAGGACGCGACATAGTCCTCGGCTTTGCTGCCGGGCACCCAGCTGGACAAGATATCCCGGCTGTTGTCTTTCGGCGTCAGGCGGATATCCCGGAAGCCGGCTTGTTCGAGCAGGACGCGCAGCTTGTCGTGGTGCTC
>JAAYJD010000320.1 GCA_012523135.1 Clostridiaceae bacterium | reverse complement strand
TCCTCCATTCAAGACCGGTTTCACACCGGTCTTGTTCATCTTGCCTAATTTTTCCTTTTAATTTTTGGCAGTCAGCGCTGAAAATCCTGTTGACAATATCGTAGTGTATTCGTATTCTGGTTTTGTAGCTAACGTAGTTTTACTACGGTCTCGAACAGGAAACGGAGGAAAGAATATGGGTGAACTAAAGGCGCTTCTACTCGGTGATGCCATGATCCATGCGGAGGGTTTTACCAAGGCATGGCAGAAGTACCTCGGGTCCTACGGACCGGTTGTTTTCAGCGGCGACTGGGAGCCGTCCTGGGACGCCCTGCAATACCGCAGGCTCGAGGTGGAAAAACGCGGACCGGAGATCGAACCTTGTGATCCGCTGGTCCTGGAGCACGGCAGCGAAGCCAATGTCCTGATGGGCCTGTTCGTACCAGTCTCATCCAAGGTCATGGACAACATGCCCAATCTGCGCCTGGTCGGCGTCTCGCGCGCCGGTCTGGAAAACGTCAATGTCGCCGAGGCGACCAAACGGGGCATCCTGGTCTTCAATGTCATGGGCCGCAACGCCCATGCCGTTTCGGATTTCACGGTCGGCATGATGCTGGCCGAATGCCGCAACATCGCCCGGGCCCACCACGCGATCAAGAGCGGCGACTGGCGCAAGACGTTCGTCAACAGCGACAGCATCCCCGAACTCGGCGGCAAGGTGATCGGCCTGGTCGGCTTCGGCAACATCGGCAGCCTGGTCGCCAAGAAACTGTCCGGCTTCGAGGTGACGGTCCTGGTCTACGACCCCTATGCCAACCCGGAGTATGTCAAGGCTGCCGGCGGCCAGCTAGCCAGCCTGGAAGAGCTGTTCAGCTCGTCCGATTTCGTGTCCATCCACGCCCGCCTGACTGACGCCAACAAGAAGATGATCAACGCGCACCTGCTCGGCCTGATGAAGCCGACCGCCTATTTCATCAACACCGGACGCGCCGGCCTGGTTGACCAGGACGCTCTGGCCGCGGCCCTGCAGGAAAAACGCATCATGGGCGCCGCGCTCGATGTCTTCACCACTGAACCGATCGACCCGAACAGCCCGTTCTTGATCCTGGACAACGTCACCTTGACCACCCACCTGGCCGGAACGACCAGCGACGCCCTGAACAATTCGCCGTTTCTGCTGGCAGCCGATGTCGCCCGCTTCCTCGGCGGGGACAAAGCCCGCTACATCGTCAATCCCGAGGTTCTGGAGCAAGCGGCGTTCAAGGCCTGGCTGCAGGCCCTTAAAGCGTAACAGGAGGCCGATATGCTGGTCAATTTCAACAACATGCTGGCGCAGGCCAAATCCGGCGGTTTCGCAATCGGCTCGTTCAACGCCTACAACTACGAGACGATCCGCGGCATTATCGACGCCGGCAGCCAGGCCAAGAGCGCCGGAACCATCGTCGCCTTCGGCAAAAAGTACCTGGAAAACATGGCGCTTGAAGACGCCGTGGCGATTACATCCGCGCTGGCCGCCAGGACCGATATGCCGGTCTGTCTGCACCTGGATCACTGCGATGACATCGACGTCATCCGCATGGCGATCGCGGCGGGCTTTACCAGCGTCATGTACGACGGCTCGGCCCTGCCTTTCGAGCAGAACGCGACCAACACCCGCCTGGTTTGCGAGCTGGCCTACGCAGCCGGCGTATCTGTCGAAGCCGAACTGGGCAGCCTGGCCGCCGGCGAGCAGTCGCACGAGGGGTCCAGCGCTGACCGGGAGATCTACACCGATCCGGACCAGGCTGCCCGCTTTATCGCTGAGACCGGTGTCGATGCCCTGGCCGTATCGGTCGGTACGGTGCACGGCCTTTACAAAGGCAAGCCCAACATCCGGATCGACATCCTCCGGGCGATCAATGAAAAGGCCGGCATCCCGCTGGTCCTGCACGGCGGATCCGGCATTCCGGAAGAAACAATCACCGACTGCATCCATAACGGCATCTGCAAGATCAACGTCAATACGGAAATTTCCGTCTACGCCGTCGAAAAAACAGCGCAGGCCTTGTGCAGCGGGGAGAGGCCGCACTTGTCTGTGATCGGCAAGAAACAACAAAAATACGTAAGCGAGGTGGTTGCCAAATACATCGCCTTTTTCAGGCACCAGTCACAGGCCTGATCCGTCTCCCCGGCCACAGGCCGGCACCGTCAGAACAGACAGCCTGGCATGACAACTTCCGTCACATGGACGCGGCGATCCATTTTCAGGAGGTATCTGTATGTCTTTAACTGTATTGCTAATCGGATTTGCGGTGGCCCTGGCCTTTGTGCTCGTGACCATCATCAGGTTCAAGATGCATCCCGTGCTGTCATTGCTGCTGGGCGGGATTATCATGGGCATCATCGGAGGTTTGAAGCTCGGTGACATCGCTGGCAAGATGGCGACCGGCTTCGGCAACACCCTGGCCGGCATCGGCATCATCATCCTCTGGGGTGTCGTGCTGGGAAACCTGTTGCACAAGTCGGGCTGCACCGAACAGATCGCGGCCATGCTGCTCAAGTCTACGGGTGAGAAACGGGCGCCCCTGGCGATTTCCCTGACCGGCTTTCTGGTCTCGATCCCCGTTTTCTTTGATGCCGCTTTCGTCATCCTGATCAACCTGGTCAAAGACCTGTCCCGCAAAGGTAAGATTCCTTTTGTCACGTTGGTCACCTCCCTGGCGATCGGCCTGATCACCACCCACGCGATGGTCATCCCGACACCGGGTCCTCTGGCTGTCGCCGGGACGCTTAACGCCGGCATCGGAGCCTTCTTCGTCTACGGCGCCATCATCGGCCTGGTCGCCGTCGTTGTCAGCGGTGTCTTCTACGCCAAAGCCCTGGGCCGGTTGCCCCAAAACGCGGCGCCCTACGCCGAAACTGAAGAAGAGGCGGCCGTTTCGGCCGCTACAGCCAGCACGGACAAAAAACCGTCCGGAGGCCTGGGTGTTTTCCTGATCTTCTTCCCGATCATCCTGATTCTGATCGGCACGCTTGGCAAACAGTTTGTCAGCAACGAAACCTTCATCTACCAGCTGTTCGCCTTTATCGGCGACAAAAACATCGCCTTGATGGCCGGCGCCATCGTCGCCTTCTTCGCGCTCAAGCCTTACCTCAAGGATAAATTCGAAGCCGTGATCACCGAATCGGCCAGCCAGTCCGGCATCATCTTCATGATCACCGGTGCCGGCGGCGCTTTCGGCACGATCATAAACGCGACCGGCATCGGCGACAAGATGGTGGAGAATATGTCTGGCCTGTCCGCAACCTCCGCCAGCCTGCTGCTGATCCTGGTCGCCTGGATTATCAGCCAGGTTCTGCGTGCCGCCCAGGGTTCGACCACCGTCGCCCTTGTCACCACCTCAGCCATCCTGGCCCCCCTGGTTGCCGGCATGGCCACCGTTTCGCCCGTTTTGGTCGGCCTGGCCATCTGCGCCGGCGGCATCGGTGTTTCGCTCCCGAACGACTCGGGTTTCTGGGTCGTCAACCGCTTTGCTAAATTCTCGCTCAAGCAGACGTTCCAGACCTGGACCATCGGCGGCACCATCGCCGGCGTCACCAGCTTGATCCTGATCCTGATCCTGGCCCTGCTCCAGAATGTCCTGCCGGGTCTGCTTAAAACCGGAAATCATTGTCAGGCCGCTGCCGCCAGGAGGCGGCAGCGGCACCCGTCCCCGTTCGGCGGCGGGAAAGGAACCCAGGAGGCAGCATGGTTTATGTGATCGCCCTGGATGTCGGCACATCCAGCATGCGCGCGGTGCTGTACAACGAACAGGGCACCCTGGTGCACACCGTTGGCCGCGAATACCACACAGTTTTCCCCCAGCCGTCCCATGTCGAGCAGGATCCGCTGACCTGGTCGGGGGCCGCTGAAGAAACCCTCAGCGGCGTTGCTGAATACGCCAAATCACGCGGGATCTCGATCGCGGCCATTTCCGTCACGTCGCAGCGTGCCTCGCTGATCCCGATGGACGCGCAGGGCATCCCGCTGCGTCCGGCCATTATGTGGCAGGACAAGCGCACGATCGGCATTTGCGACCGCCTGGCCCGCGATTACGGCCTGCAGGCGCTGCACGAGCGGACCGGCCTGCGCATCAACCCGTTTTTCGTACTCAACAAGATCCTCTGGCTCAAGGAGAACGAGCCGGACATCTTCGGCAAGACCAGCCGGTTCATCGGTGTCCAGGACTATGTCATCTACCACCTCACCGGCCAGTACGTGACAGACTGGACACAGGCGAGCCGGACCATGCTGATGGACATCAGCCAGTTTCGCTGGGACGAAGCTCTGCTGAAGATTGCCGGCATCCGGGAAAACCAGCTCTGCGAACTCGTCCCGCCAGGCAATGTTGCCGGCGGTCTGCGCGCCCGGCTCGCCCGGCGCTGCGGCCTGAATGTCGGCTTGCCGGTCATCGTGTCCGGCGGGGACCAGCAGAATGCAGCGATCGCGCTGGGCGTCACGCGGCCGGGCATGGCCGAAGCCAACACTGGGACCGGTTCGTTTTTATTGTCTTTTGCCAGCAAGCCGGTCTTTGACGCCAAGAACCGCGTGCTCTGCCAGGCGGCGGCCATCGCCGGCAGTTATGTCACGGAAACCCCCATTTTCAATACCGGCGCCATCCTGCGCTGGTTCAGGGAGCAGTTCTGCCCCGATTTGCGCCAGCAGCCCAATCCGTATGCCCTGATGACCGATGAGGCCGAACAGGTTCCGCCCGGCAGCAACGGCGTGCTGCTGATGCCGCACTTTGAGGGCGCGGCCGCGCCCAACTGGGATCCTCACGCCAAGGGGCTGTTCTTCAATCTCGGGCTGGCGACCACCCGCGGCATGATGATCCGGGCCATCTATGAAGGCATCGCCATGGAAATCGCGGCCAATCTCGATTTGATGCGGGATTTGACCGGCCCGATCGACGCGGTCCATGTCGCCGGCGGGATGACCCGCGCCGAATTGTTTTGTTCGATCCAGGCCAGCGCTTACAACACGCGGGTGATCCGCCATGAAAATCCTGAAGCCAGTTCGCTCGGCGCGTGCAGCAATGCCCTGGTCAGCCTCAAGGTCATCCCCTCGGCTGATGCGTTTTTCAACCGGCTGGCGGCCGGCCAGGACAGCTTCGAACCCGATGCAGAAGCCGTCCGGATATACCGGCGAATTGCCGGCAAACGGCACAAGCTGTACCAGGCACTGGCCCAATCCGATGTTTACGAAGCTTTCATGGGGTCTGTCTGAGCAATCACCCGGCGCTCGCAAGATCCGATCAGACCTCAGGCCTGTCCGGCACTACCGGACAGGCTGTTTCTTTTTGATCGTTTTGCAGCAGCCCAGCCGCGCGGTCTGCAAGATGCAGGTTGACAGCTTTCATGGCAAGCGCGTATAATTCGGGCATATTCTGGGTTTATGCGGGCATCTCCTGCACCTTGGCTGGCACGTTCCGCCAAACATGCAAGCGATTCCGCCGTGATCCCAAATCTGGCACCACGACTAAAAGGAGGTCACATCACCATGCGCACCACTCGTTTCCGTATCCTGTCCCTGGTTCTGGCCCTGGGCCTGTTTGTCCTGGCCGGCTGCAGCGCCGGACCTACCAGCACGACAGCCGGCACGACCACCGCGAAGCCTGCCGCGGCGATCAAGATCGGCGGCATTGGTCCGCTGACCGGCGGTGCGGCCGTTTACGGCTCGTCGGTCGCCAACGGCGCCAAAATCGCCCTTGAAGAAGTCAACGCCCTCGGCGGCCTGCAATTCGAACTCAAGTTTGAAGACGACGAACATGACGCCGAGAAGTCGGTCAATGCCTACAACAGCCTGAAGGACTGGGGCATGCAGATCCTTTGCGGGACCGTCACCACGACACCGGGCATCGCCGTGTCCGCGGAATCGTTCAAGGACCGCATCTTCACCCTGACGCCTTCCGCCTCCTCCACGTCCGTCATCGAAGGCAAGGACAACGTCTTCCAGATGTGCTTCACCGACCCCAACCAGGGGATCGCATCCGCCCAGTATATCGCGGAGAACAAGCTGGGCAGCAAGATCGCCATCATCTACAACAACGCCGACGCTTATTCGACCGGCATTTACGAGAAGTTCATCAGCGAAGCCGCCGGCAAGAACCTGCAGGTTGTCAGCACCACGACCTTCACCGATGACACCGCCAACGACTTTAACGTCCAGCTGACGGCTGCCAAGAACGCCGGTGCCGACTTGATCTTCCTGCCGATCTACTACCAGCCGGCCTCCCTGATCCTCACCCAGGCCGATGCCATGAGCTATGAGCCCAAGTTCTTCGGCGTCGACGGAATGGACGGCATCCTGACCATGGAGAATTTCAACACCGATCTCGCTGAAGGCGTGATGCTGCTGACCCCGTTTGCGGCTGACGCGACAGAAGCGCGCACCGTCGCCTTTGTCGCCAAATACCAGGCGGCCTACAACGAAGTTCCCAACCAGTTCGCAGCCGACGGCTACGACTGCATCTACGCGATCTACGAAGCCTGCAAGAAAGCCGGCATCACCGCCGATATGGATGCCGCCGCCATCTGCGACAAGATGATCGCCGCCTTCACGGCCGCTGATTTCAACATCGACGGCCTGACCGGTGAGAACATGACCTGGGCCGCCACCGGCGAAGTCGCCAAGGCCCCCAAGGGCATGGTTATCGAGGACGGCGCCTATGTCGGCATGCAGGGCGGCAACTAAGGCTCACAGCCTCCGGCCCTCCTGATTGTTCAACGACCCGGAAAGAGGGCTGCCGTCTGATGCGGCGCCCTCTTTCTCGCCTTTTCCTAGTCAACTGCGGCATTGTGCCCCGAGGTAATTTATGACATTTCTATCTTACCTGGTCAGCGGCCTGAGCCTGGGCAGCATCTACGCGATCATCGCCCTGGGCTACACCATGGTCTATGGTATCGCCAAAATGCTCAATTTCGCCCACGGCGACGTCATCATGATCGGCGGCTACATGTCCTTTGTGGCGACGGCCCATCTGGGCTGGCCGCCGTTGGCATCGGTTCTCCTGGCGATGCTGGTCTGCACCGTACTCGGTGTTGTGATCGAGCAGCTGGCCTACAAACCGCTGCGGGCCGCGCCTTCGCTGGCCGTGCTGATCACGGCCATCGGGGTCAGCTACTTTTTGCAAAATGCTGCGCTGCTGATCTGGTCCTCCAATCCCAAGAGCTTCACCTCGGTTGTCCGGCTGCCTTCCCTCAAGCTGTTTGACGGCCAGCTGACCATTTCCAGCGTCGCGCTGGTCACGATCCTGGCTTGCGTGGCCATCATCATCGGGCTGACCTTCATCATCAGCAAAACCAAGATCGGCAAAGCGATGCGGGCGGTATCCGAAGACAAAGCGGCTGCCCAGCTGATGGGCATCAATGTCAACCAGACCATCTCGGTCACCTTTGCCATTGGCAGCGCCCTGGCGGCCATCGCCGGTGTCCTGCTTTGTTCCGCCTACCCCATCCTGATGCCGACCACCGGCGCCATGCCGGGCATCAAGGCGTTCACGGCGGCGGTTTTCGGCGGCATCGGCTCAATCCCCGGCGCATTCTGGGGCGGCCTGCTGCTGGGCCTGATCGAAATCTTCGGCAAAGCCTACATTTCCACCCAGCTGTCCGACGCGATCGTCTTCTCGATTCTCATCCTGGTCCTTCTGGTCAGGCCGACCGGCCTGATGGGCCGCAAGATCAGCGAGAAAGTGTAGGTGGCGGCGATGAAACTGACAAAAACCGGGCAAAAGCGGCTGGTCAGCAACAGCATCACCTACGGCATGGTCGTGCTGGCCTTCATCCTGGTCCAGATCGTCGATAGCACCGGCCATCTGACCAGTTCGCTGCGTGGCCAGCTGGTCCCGATCTGCGCCTACATCGTGATGGCAGTCTCGCTGAACCTGACGGTCGGTGTGCTGGGCGAATTGAGCCTGGGGCACGCCGGTTTCATGAGCCTGGGCGCGTTCAGCGGCGTGATCGTCTCCCTCGGCCTGCGCGACATGGTCGGTGCCGGACCGCTGCGCCTGCTCGCCGCCCTGCTGGTCGGTGCCGTCATCGCCGGTCTGTTCGGCTTTGTCGTCGGCGTACCCGCGCTGCGTCTGCGCGGCGATTACCTGGCAATCGTAACCCTCGCCTTCGGGGAAATCATCAAGAATGTGATCAACACCATCTATGTCGGGATCGGGCCGGACGGCCTGCGTGTCAGCATGTCTGACCAGGCGTCGCTCGGTCTGGGTGAAACCGGCACCGTGATCTTGCGCGGACCGATGGGGGCCGTCGGCGTCGACAAGCTGGCCAGCTTCGGTGCCGGGATCATTCTGGTCCTGATCACCTTGTTCATCGTCCTCAACCTGGTCCACAGCCGCTCCGGCCGGGCGATCATGGCGGTCCGCGACAACCGGATCGCCGCCGAATCGGTCGGGATCAGCATCACGCGCTACAAGCTGACGGCCTTCATCATCTCAGCCGCGCTCGCGGGTGCCGCCGGTGCGCTCTACGCCCTGAACTATTCGACGGTTGTCGCCCGGAAGTTTGATTTCAACACCTCGATCCTGGTGCTGGTGTTTGTTGTCCTGGGCGGAATCGGCAACATCCGCGGCTCGATCATCGCGGCGGCTGTTCTGACGGTTCTGCCGGAAATGCTGCGCGCGTTCAACGACTACCGCATGCTGGCCTACGCCATCATCCTGATCCTGGTGATGCTGACCTCCAACAACGACCGGCTCAAGCAGCTGCGCTGGCGCTTCATCGCCCGTTTCCGGCGCGGCACGCCGCAACAGGAGGTCGATCATGAATAATCTAGCCAAGATGGTTCCGGTCCCCAGCCGGGCGATCATCCCGGAACGGGATCTGGGCTCGACGCCCATCCTTGAAGTCAGCCACCTGGGCATCAGCTTCGGCGGCCTGAACGCCGTCGAGGATTTCAACATCATCGTCGGACGAACGGAAATCGCCGGCCTGATCGGTCCGAACGGCGCCGGCAAAACCACGGTGTTCAACCTGCTGACCAAGGTCTACCAGCCAACGCGCGGCGCCATTTTACTCGACGGCAAGGATACGGCCGGCATGAGCACCATGCAGATCAACCAGGCCGGCATCGCCAGGACCTTCCAGAACATCCGTCTGTTCCAGGCGCTGAGTGTTGAGGACAATGTCAAGATCGGCCTGCACAACCAGTTCAAATACAGCACCTTGAACGCCATCCTGCGGCTGCCCCGCTTCTGGGACGCCGAGCGCAAGGCGCACGATCAGGCGCTGGAACTGCTCTCCATTTTCAACATGGAACACATGGCAAACGACACGGCTGGTTCGCTGCCCTACGGGGCACAGCGGCGCCTGGAAATTGTCCGCGCCCTGGCCACCCGGCCTTCCCTGCTGCTGCTCGACGAGCCTGCGGCCGGCATGAACCCGTCGGAAACCGAGGCCCTGATGGCCAACATCATCAAGATCCGAGACATGTTCCAGATCGCCATCATGCTGATCGAACACGACATGCGCCTGGTCATGGGCATCTGCGAAGGCATCGCCGTCCTCAACTACGGCAAGATCATTGCCAAGGGCACACCGGAAGAAATCCAGGCCAACCCGGCCGTGATCGAGGCCTACCTGGGCCAGAAAAAGGAGGCGTAAGCGTGCTTCGCGTCGATAACATCCATGTCTACTACGGCAGCATCCACGCCATCAAGGGCGTCTCCTTTTCGATCGAAAAAGGCGAGATCGTCACCCTGATCGGTGCCAACGGAGCCGGCAAGTCGACGAT
>JAAYJD010000319.1 GCA_012523135.1 Clostridiaceae bacterium | reverse complement strand
GTCAGATCCTGCTCGCCGAACAGCTGAAAAAACGGGTCCATTACCAGAAGAACGATTATTACAACCGCGTGAGCCGCTATTCCTTCGAGCAGATCGTCAAGAACACGGTCACGATCGTCTGCGAGCTTTACCTGCTGCTCGACCAGGTCGACGACGCGATCCGCTTCTTCAAGGACAACGATACCGAGCTTTTCAGTAAGCCGGATCCGGTCAGAAAATACCGGGACCTGCTTGGATTGCTGGACAAGCACACCATCCGTGACGCCTGGCTGAGGGAGTATGCCCTGGCGATCCAGAAAGGGATCGCGATGACCCCGAGGAACGAGGCGCTTTTCCAGCACCTGAAAAAGCACGGCGCGTTTCCCGATGAGGACCACCCGCTGGACTTTGATGACCTGAAATGCCGGATCGTTTATGTCCTGCGATAAATTTCCCCACAAGAAGCGGCCTGAAGATCAGCGCTTGAACTTGAGGCGGGCGCCAAACAGGCGCGTCAGCAGATCGTGGATATCGCGTCTGGCCGAACTGGAGTGGGTGAACTCCAGTGTTTCGCCGCCTGCCAGCTTGAACCGGAATTTGCCCTGTGTCACACTGGCGCTGTCATCGCCGCTGGACGCCGTCTCCGAGTAGCCGCGGAAATAAACTTCCGCGACCGCCGCGTAGGGCACCAGCGCATTGGTCGGGTCTTCGGCGAGGATCGCCTGGACCGGCATGTTGTAGTACTTCTGGCCGTAGGTCGACCAGAAACTCATCATGGCGGCGCTGCCCTTGAAGAAGCCCTTGCCCTGGGCCTTGATCTCCTGGGTCAGGCGCTCGTTCTCGGCTTTTTGCAGGGCCGGCGTCGTGTAGGCCAGAACGGCCTTGTCCTGCATGAAGACGATGTAGCAAGGCACCATCTTGAACAGCGAGTACTTGCGGCTGGCGCTGAACACGTAGAGCACCTGCTCCTGCACCGGTTGAACAGGCGGCGGCGCAACCGCCGGCTGCGCGGCGGCCTGGCCTGCGGCGCGGCCGCAATTCGGGCAAAACCGCGCGTCGGACGAAAGGGATCGACCACATTGGCTGCAAAACATGATACACCTCCAGGGAACGGCTTCTCTTCGATTATACGGGCAAATGCCCACGTGCTCAAGCAGCTGCGCAAGGCCGGGCGCATATGCTATGCTAAGAAGCAACAAGGCGCCGTTAACAGGCCGCAGTAGGAGGCAGCGATGGCAAAACTGGCCTTTCTGGCCGATGATCTGACCGGAGCGTTGGATGCCGGGGTCCAGCTGCTGGATTTCGGCTACAGCGTCAGCGTCTGCCTGACCCATGGCGACCTGGCCGGCGAGACCGCCGATATCCTGGTTCTGGACAGCGAAAGCCGCAACATCCCGCCCGCGGCGGCGACTGAACAGGTCCGCCGCGGTTTGGTCCGCCTCAACGCGGCCGGCCGTGACCTGGTCTACAAGAAGATCGACTCGACGCTGCGCGGTAACATCGGGAGTGAGCTGGCCGCGCTGCTGGACGC
>JAAYJD010000318.1 GCA_012523135.1 Clostridiaceae bacterium | reverse complement strand
GGAGCGGTGTCATCCGGCTTGACGAGACAAGCCTGGGTGGCAGCTTTCTGCTCTGCGATTATGAAAACGAAGGGATCCCCGGCATCCTGGCCGAAAAGCCGGAAGGCCTTTACTACAGCGCCAATCTGGGCGGCGGTATGTTCGGGCCGCCCGAACAAAAGCTGGCGATCCCGTCCGTGCGCGGTCTCGGCGGCCGGCCGCTGGAACTCGGTATCCTCGATCCCGGCGGGCGCAAATTCCTGATCAGCGTGGACGGCGATGTGCCCGGCTTCTTTGAGCAGGATACCGACGGCCTGACACTTGGCTTTACGCCCTTTCAAGAGGTGCCCCGTGCCGATCCCGGCCTGGCCAACCGGTGCTGGCTGGACCTCAACGGAGACGGCCTGGGCGAACTCGTCCTGTTCGGCGACGGCAAAATCGTCTTCTTTCCCAACCATGGCCGGCTCGGCTTCGGCGCCGCGCTGGAAGCCAGGCTGCCGGACGCGCCGGATGGGGAGGCGCAGCTGATCTGGTCGGACCGGCAGGCCGGACTCTTTCTGGCCGATATGAACGGCGACGGGCTGACCGACATCGTCCTGGTCAGCCATTGCGCGGTGTCCTATTGGCCCAACAGCGGGTACGGCCTTTTCGGCGACCGGGTCCAGATGGCGCATGCGCCAACCCTGGCCGGAGCGGACACATTCCGGCCTGACCGGGTGCTGCTGGCCGACCTGACCGGCACCGGAGCCGCCGATCTTGTCTATGCCGGCGGTCAGGAACTGGTTGTTTTCCTGAATGCCAGCGGCAACGCTTTTCTCGATGGAATCGCCACCGGCTTGGCCCTGGATCGCGCCGCGTTAGGCCCGTGGCAGGCTGCCGACCTGTTCGGCAGCGGCCTGAATGTACTGGTCTGGCGCTGCCAGACCGCTTCGGGACAGGACGGATTTTGTTATTTCGACCTTCTGGCCGGCGTCAAACCCTATTTGCTGACCACCGTTATGAATCCGTGCGGCCGGCAGTCAACGGTTACCTACCAGTGCGCGACCGCCAGCTGCCTGGCGGATAAGCGGGCCGGCGTACCCTGGGTTTTACGTTTGCCGTTCCCGGTCTTTTGCGTCGCCGCGACCACGACCCAGGACATGATCACAGGCTTGACCATGACCCGCTCTTACCGCTACCGGCACGGCAGCTACGACGGGTACGGGCGCGAATTCAACGGGTTCGGCCTGGTCGAGCTGACCGAAAGCGAAACGCTGGCCTGGGCAGAAACGCAAGACGATCCTCCGGCTGCCCCGCGCCTGACCCGGACCTGGCACCACATCGGCACAACAGACGAATGGCCGGCCGTGCTTGCCCGGTATGAACAGGAGTATTTCCGGGACAGCAGCGGCTGCGCGCCCTGCGGCGATCCGGCCGAGCTGCCAGTCGGCCTGGCATGCGGCCGAAAGGATGCGAACGATGCCTGGCGCGCCTTGAAATTCGCGGTTATCAGGCAGGAGATCTTTGGCCTTGACGGCACCGAACAAGCCGCGATCCCGTACCTGGTGACGGCGGCCAGCCGGACAGTCCGGATTGTGCAGCCGGCTGGCCGATTGTCTGGCCTTGGTGCGCTGGCGCTCGAGAAGACCAATGTGCAGCTCGGCTACGAGCGCGATGCGGCACATCCGCGCATCAGCCGCGTGGTCAACATCCGCTTCGACGAGCAGACCGGGATGGTCCTGGAGCAGGCGGTCGCCAGTTTCGGCAGACCGC
>JAAYJD010000051.1 GCA_012523135.1 Clostridiaceae bacterium | reverse complement strand
GTGCTCTGTGTAGAGGCCGATTCGCTCTTGGCATCGCTGCCGTTTTCGGTTGGCGGCGCTGCCTGCTGCGCCGTGTTGTAGCTTCCGCCGCCGTCAGGGCTCTTGATCCGATTTTGTTTTTCCAGGTTGACAATCGCTTCAAGAACATCGCCGTTCGTTGCTTCAAGCGCCGCTTTCGCTTCTTCAAATGAGATGTTGGCGTATTCACGCAGTTTTGTGACCTGTTCCAGTGTAACCATATGCATAACCTCCGTTATCGATATGGTTGAATTCTAGCAGGCTAAGCTTTGGGGCCCATTCAAGGAACATTAATGTTTCATTAGAATCTGATCAGGAAACAAAAACGCAACGGCCCCGCCCTTTCCCATTTTGTGCGAAGACGGCCATAGAAGTCAACGCCATGCCCAATCCGAAACCGGCGGCCTATCCATTATGCCCGGCTGATCTTGATCAGCGCCACGGTGTGCCGGTCCAGCCGGATCGTTTGTTCGACCTGGTGCCCATGGAAATGCTCCCGGCGGTACAGGGCAAAATCGTGGTCCTTGTCGAGCAAAATCAGTTCGGCCTGCGTCCCGCCCTCAGCCAGACCGGTTACCGCGAGCTGCGCCAGGTGATCGTCCCCCCGGTAGTTGCTCAGCAGGATATAGCCGGTCTCCCCGTTATCAACCGCCAGGCAGTAAACCCCTGCCATGTCGCAGCCGGACGTGACGATCTGGCCGCCTGCGGCAAACATCTGGCCATAAGCCTTGAAGGCATAATAGGTCTTCTGTTTTGCTCCGTAGTGGTTGTATAAGCCGCACCAGTTCATTCTGAACTGACCGTCATAGTAGGTGGCAATATCGATCGGCATGCTGTTCATCGCGATGAAGCTGGCCGCGACGAAGGACGCGCCTGTTTCATTCTTCTGCCGGGTGTAGAGCCGTTCGGCCACCACCGGATCCTGCCGGCAGCCGATCCATAAATTACCTTCATATTCATCCCAGAAATAATTCCACTCGTCAAAAATGATCTCGGCGGCAGAAAATCCTTGCTGATCCAGATAGTCCCGGCAGGCTTTTGCAGAACGGCCAAGCGCCTCAATATCATGGAAATAGCTATGAAACGAGTAGAAATCCAGCGGCAGTTTTTCTGCGGCGCAATAACTGATGAACTGCCTGGAATACGGATTAAAAGACGTGAAGGCCATTCCCCCGACCTTGAGCAACGGATCATAGGCCTTGATCGCCTTGACCGCTTTGCGATAGAGCGTAAACGCCTGTTCCTGGGTGCCGCCAGCCCACATGGGACTGACCCGGTTGTCGCCGCCGATATCCGGCTCATTCCAGATTTCCCAGTACTGGATGCCCAGATTGTAACCGTCGGCCCAGCCCTCGTTGTAATGACGAATGATGTTCACACAGATCCGCGTCCACTTGTCGAAATCCTGCGGCGGACGGGCATGCCGCTTGTAGATCGTGTGATCGATGCTTTCGCCCAGGCGGTAGATAATCTGGGCGCCGGCCTGGTCAATGGCCGTTAAAAGCTGGTCCGTGTGTTGGAAAAAGTAATGGGCCGGATCGTTTTCGTCGGCAGAAAAATGGGGGAAGACGGCCGATATGTCGACATAGTAGGCCTTCGATCCGTATCCGGTGTCATGCAATCGTACAAACGGGATCCCGATATCCCTGTAATCCTCGCTAAAATCCTTGTTACCGGACAGCGGGCCGTTACAGATGCCATGAACTGGTTTCAGTTCTTTGTCCGTCTTCTGGCTGAAGTCAACCGTTATCTTGCCCATACATAATACCTCGCTTTCCTGTTCAGAGAATAGATGGTTGCACGATGCGTTAAGGTTGCACCGAACATCAGGATGCAACGTCTCCGGATTCCACGTCTGCGAACAAACCATCGACACCTGTATACCAATTTCCCATGAATCCAGCATCCTGATTGAATTATACATGATTCCTGATCATCACGAAGAAGGAGCCGCTTGTTAGCATGAGTCAGCGCCCTGAACGCCTCATGCGAAGCAGCCGAACTCTTTTTTCCCAGCCTGACCAGCTTGGTGCTGTTCACCGGCTCGTGCGCCCGCAGGATCAAGTCGAATGTATTAGACTTCAAAAAGGAAATAACCGTGTGTGTCAATACCAGGATGTGTTCTCGGATTGCCCGGCAAGTGTTATGATAGATCATAACACGATGTGAAAGCGACACCAGCATTTTTATCGGCAATCGCGATAATTGGCAGGAAAGCAGCTAAAAGAGTCACAAGGTTCAACATGTGACTCTGTTCGCCATCATGCCTTTGCGGAGGGATTGAAATGTCCATTGTCTCCATGAATTTTAGCAGTTATTATCTGCAAGGCAACCATGAGATCAGCATCATCCTGCCTGATCGTCCGCGCCATCTGTTACCGAAAGATTTTTATGGCGGTGACCGAAAATTCAAGGTGATTTGGCTGCTGCATGGCGCGTTCGGTGATCATACCGATTGGCTGCGCAAGTCGAAAATCGAACTTTATGCCCGTGAAAGGGATCTATGCGTGGTCATGCCCAGTGCATGCAACAGCGATTACGCCAACTGGGATCATTTTGCCATGGGCTTTTCCATGTGGGACTATCTCACGGAAGAGCTGATGCCGCTGATCTATGGCTGGTATCCGGTGTCTGACCAGCGCGCGGACAATTACGTGGCCGGACTCTCGATGGGTGGCGGCGGAGCCATCAAGCTGGCTGTCAATTATCCGGAAAAGTTCGCCGGTGCTGCCATACTCTCCGCATCACCCAGAAACTTGCACGAAATAGACCCGGTCCAAAACGAAAAGCAGTGGCAGCGCATCATGAACCAGGCAGGATCTGTGGAGGCCTATCTGAACTCTTATGAAAATGTCTGGGACAAACTGGCTGAATCAGCCGGCAGGAACATCCTGCCCAGGTTGTACTTTGCCATGGGCACGGAAGACCCTGGTTATCCGCAATATATGAAGTTCAAGCAGTATGCCGAATCCATCAAGCTTAAGGCAACCTTCGAGGAAGGTCCGGGCAAGCATGAATGGCGCTTTTGGGATACCTATATCGAGAAGGCCATGCAATTTTTCGACACAGGTGATGAAATCCGGTGAATCATCCGGTGTGCAAACATATCAATGCCTTGCATCTGCTTTATGTTTTTGATATAAACAGGCTCATTTCAAGATAGGATCGGGATCAGATACGCATGAAGGATCATCAATTACCGGACCCGGTGCTCAAAGCACTCGAGCAACGTGGTCTGAAGCTAAATGTAAAAGCCTGGGTGCGCTCGGATATGGACCGGGAAGGCTACCTGGGTCAGGTTTACGCTGTACTGACCCCGGAAGGCATCTGGATAATCAGCGGTGAACGGGCCGATTTGACAGATTTCAGCGGTTCGAATGATGTTGCCCAGGCAGGCGGATCGTTTATCCGGCGCGGCAAACGCAGGGCTAAAGAAGCATCCATGCGCGAACGGACTCCGATGGTCATCAAGGACCTGGCGTTCGTCGCCCTGGCTGATCTAAAGTCGATTGAGTTGCTCAACGAAGTGGTCGGCG
>JAAYJD010000317.1 GCA_012523135.1 Clostridiaceae bacterium | reverse complement strand
TGCAGTTCATGCGTAAATTGTTCGAAGAAGGCCTGATCCCCGACTTCCAGTTCACGATCGATACAACGGCCTGGAACAACCTGGGCGGCAATGCCGAGATCCCGATCGTCGGGTTCGTGGACGGAACGGCGGCGACCGTTACCAATCGCGTGCCGGACTATGTCGGCGTCGGCCCGCTCGCCAACCCGGACGGCCGGATGTATACCAATTTCATTCCGTCCGTGGCCAACGTCGCCTATATGATCTCGTCAGCCTGCGCAACTCCTGAAGCGGCTTTCCGCCTGGGCGACTTGCTGGTCAGCGAAGACTTCTCCATCATCACCCGCTGGGGCAACGAAGGCCAGCATTGGGATTACCTCGACAACGCCAAGGTCGACGTCAGCCAGATGGACGCCTGGTTCGAAGATGCCGGTTATCCCGGATATGTCGTGATCTACGAAGATCCGTGGGGCATCGTACAGAACTTCCACTGGTACCAGGCAGGCCCGTATATCCGCCAGTACGGCATCGCCGCCGGCCGTGTCGTGCCCAAGGATACGCCGATCAACTCCGAGTACATGATCGCCCAGATGATCAAGCCGTATCTTGAGGTCACGAACAGCACCTCCAGGCAGCACGCAGTTGGCAAGCTGGTCTTCAACGCCACCGAGCTGTCTGCCATCACAGAAATCCTGAACAGCCTCCAGACCTATGTCGGTGAGTCCATTGCCGCCTTCGCGCTGGGCACGCTCGACATCAACGATGACACCGTTTGGAACGACTACCTGGCCCAGCTGGAAGCGATCGGATTGAACGATGTGCTCCAGATCGTCCAGAACGTCTACGACCGCATGTACAAATAAGCATTGCCGGACGCAGGCGACGCGTGACCTCCTCATGCGCCGGCCGCAAGGGCTGACCCCATGTACGTGACAACGGAAGCGGTCTGCAGGCGAAAACCTGCGGACCGCTTCCCCGGGAAAATCCGAGCGCCGGCGCCTGACACGAGACTCAATATGAACCGAGAGGAAGCCTATCGCGATGAAAAATGATAATCTCATGCTGACGAAACCATCCGGCACGGTTTACTGGCGGCGGCTTTGGCTTCGCATCTGCCGCCACTGGCAGGTGTACGTGTTCTTGTTTTTGCCGGTCGCATTCATCCTCCTGTTCCATTACTACCCGATGACCGGCATACAGCTGGCCTTCAAACAGTTTGACTTCAAGAAGGGGATCTGGGGCAGCCCCTGGGTCGGTTGGGACCAGTTTGAAAAGTTTTTCAAATCCCACATGTTTTCCCGGGTTGTCAAGAATACGCTGCGCATTTCTGTGTACGAGATCTTCGCCGGGTTTCCAATCCCGATCGTCTTTGCCCTGCTGCTGAACAGCTTCCGCCACGAGCGGCTCAAGAAAACGGTCCAGACGATCACCTACATGCCCCACTTCATCTCCGTGATCGTGCTGGTCGGCATGCTGTTCCAGATCATGAACTCCAGGAGCGGCCTGTACGGCACGATCGTCCATTACCTGACCGGGAATTACCCCAAGGACATCCTGGGTTCGGCCAAGGCCTTCGCCCATATCTATGTCTGGTCAGGCATCTGGCAGCACTTCGGCTGGGGCTCGATCATCTACCTGGCCGCCTTGACCGGGGTCAGTCCGGAGCTGCACGAATCGGCCCAGATCGACGGCGCCTCGCGCTTCCAGCGCGTCATCCACATCGATATCCCCACCCTCCTGCCGACGGCGATCATCATGCTGATCCTGCGGGCCGGACAGGTGATGAGCATTGGCTTTGAGAAAGTCTACCTGATGCAGAACACCCTCAACCAGATCAACAGCGAGGTTATCTCGACATATGTATACAAGATCGGTCTGACGGCGACGATCACGGACTACTCGTACGCGACGTCGATCGGCCTGTTCAACTCGGTGATCAACCTGGTGCTGATCATCTTCGTGAATCAGCTGGCCAAGCGTGTCGGCGACACGAGCTTGTGGTAAGGGGGCGATGAGATGAGCACAGTAACCCAGACAAAAAACCTCCTGGCCATGGCAAAGCCCAGCAAAGTCAAGCTGTCGACGGCCGACAAGGTGTATTACTCGATCGTCTATTCGGTGATTATCTTTTTGACGGTCCTGGTCCTCTATCCCCTGATCTTCGTGGTCTCCTCGTCCTTCTCATCGGGCCAGGCGGTCACCAACGGCCGGGTTATCCTCTGGCCGGTCGAGTTTTCGATCGAAAGCTACAAGCGGGTCTACGAGTACAAAGTCATCTGGACCGGCTACCGCAACACCATCTTCTACACGCTCGTTGGCACGCTCTGGAACGTGATTATGACGGCCTGCGCGGCCTTTGCGCTGTCGCGGCCCAAACTGCCGGGGCGCAGCTGGCTGATGTTCCTGTTTGCCTTCACCATGCTGTTCAACGGCGGCCTGATCCCGAACTTCCTCCTGATCCGCGACCTGGGCCTGTACAATTCGCCCTGGGTCCTGATCATCCCGGGCGCGATTTCGGTCTACAACATGATCATCACGCGCACGTTTTTCCAGAACTCGATTCCGGGCGAACTGAACGAGGCGGCCGTGGTGGACGGCTGCTCGGACTTCCGCTACTTCTTCGCCATCCTGCTGCCGCTGTCCAAGGCGGTGCTGTCGGTGATCACGCTGTATTACGCGGTCGCTCACTGGAACAGCTACTTCAGCGCCATGATCTACCTGAACACGCGCAATTACTGGCCGCTGCAGCTGTTCCTGCGGGAGATCCTGATCAACAACCAGTTCAGCGCCGAAATGCTGACCACGATGACCGATGAAGAGATCCAGAAGCTGCAGGGCATGTCCGACCTGCTCAAGTACGCTTTTATCGTGGTCGCCACGGTCCCGATCCTGATGGTCTACCCGTTCATCCAGAAGTACTTCGCCAAAGGTGTCATGATCGGTTCGATCAAAGGCTGAGCGAAACAAGACCACGAGACAGTCCCATAAAAAAACCGCCCCCCGGCTTCCGGAGGGCGGTTTTTCGTGTGAGGATCAGAGTTCGTCCATGTTGCGCAGCACCTGGTCCAGCACCTGCCGGCAGTAGCCGCATCGATGGCAGCGGCGGTCGCAGGTCGAGGTGATGCGGAACCAGTCGTCCGGGAATTTCGTGTTGTCGATGATCCAGGGCGCGAAAGCCGGCCCGAAGCCGGGCTCAAACAAGTCGAGCAGGTTGCCGTAGTGTTTACGGCGGACATAGGCCCCGATGACCATGCCGGGGCGGGCGTGCATGCGCGTCGCCAGCTTGATCACCGGAAACAAGCCGTCGTACTGGTCCAGGTCTTCCGGCCGCACCCAGGTGTTTTGCAGGAATGAGGCCCAGTTGGCTTTGTCCTTGTAGTAGTTCCAGCAGGCGTAGGGCGTCCAGTTTTCGATGTTGACGGTCTCGCAGATCTCCTGCTCGTGGGCGACCAGGTTGTCATGGAAGGTCTGGGCCGAGCAGTGGACCAGGCAGCCGCTGTTGGCCAGCATGTACAGCCCCTTGTTGTTGGCGCGGGTCCATTCGAGCAGTTCGCGGATATAGTCCAGGTCGCGGTTGAACTCGCGCTGCACGTAAAAGGAGTCGTACAGCTCGGACAAGTACTGCATCCCCTTGATCGTGCCGATGCGCATGTTGACCGAGGCGCGAACCTCGATACCGGGGAAGTTTTCCTTGACCGTGTGGGCGACGGCCGGTGAGGTCGTGGTCACGATCTCCAGGCCGCCGGCGACCTGGCCGATGTGGTCGATCGTCGAGCAGACCGAGTTGGCCAGGTAAGTGGACAGCGCCTTGCCGCCGTAGCAATTGGCGTTAAAGAGCAAGTCCAGCTTAACGCCCATCTGGCGGATCGCGGCGAGATCCTGCTCCATGCGTTCCTGGCCGGACCAGTTGACCATGCCGCGGCGGTTGATCAGGGACGAGCGGCCGGAGGACTGGTCGAGCCAGGAGAAATAGACCTCGGCGATGTGGTCACGATAAAAGCGGACAATGTCGACGAGCGGCTCTTCCTCACCCTCCGGCAGTTGGTATCCTACAGCAAATTTAATCAATCAGGTTCCTTCCTGGCTTCCTTTAAACGTTCCTGTTTGGCCGGGTCTGTTCCGGCGACCGGATCGGCCGTTTCAGATACCGGCTGGTAGTCTGCCCAGTCGACCAACCAGGGCTTCTTGGTCCGGAACTGCGACTCAAACTTATTCTTGAGGACGCCGCGGCTCTCCAGGCTGACCATGCAGGCCCGGGTACAGCCCCTGGCGCCGCAGACAGCCTGACCCGTATTATACAGGTTGCGCGGTTTCTTGTAAAAAGGCGAATAGGGCGAGGGCTTGACGTTCGTCTGGCCTTCAAAATAGGAACCGGTTTCGCCTTCCTGGGTTTCCATACCACCGCGGAAATACAAGTTGCACCGGTCCATGTCGACATCGGACCACTCAAGGTCGTGGCCGGCGACCGTGACCTTGACCGTCTTGTCGGCCGGAATGCACTGGCCGGGGCAGTCGCGCACGCAGGCCATGCAGTGGTTGCAAAGCGGAGGTCCGTCGTAGATCGGGTCGGGTTCAAGCTCAAGCTCGGTCAAGATGACGCCGAGGCGCTGGCGGGGGCCGAACTCCGGTGTCAGGAACATCTTGGAGTAGCCGATTTCGCCCAGCCCGGCCACGTAGCCGGCGATGCGCAGGTGGATCATGATGTCCGGTGAAGGCTTGCCCGGTTCGACCGGCTTGCTGTAGTTATTGCGCAGCTTGCCGACATTGTCGATGGCGCGCCAGTCGCTCTGGTGGCCGATCGGGATGGCTTCGAAGCCTTCGTCCTCGATTATCTTGCACAAATTGATCACGGTGATCGGCATGTACAGGTAGGTGATGCCGCCGTAACCCATGGCGGAATAGTTGCTGAAGAACGTGCCTTCCTCGATGCCGCGCAGCGAACCGCGCATGACGCGGAACCCCATGACGATCATCGACTTGGCCTTGGGCATGATGAAGCGCGGATCCATCTGGGGAGGCGCTCCCTCGAAGCGGTCCATGGATGCGATGCCGACGATGTCGGCGCCCAGCCGTTTGGCGTATTCCTTTACCGTTTTGGCGTCAAGCATGTGTTTCATCCTCCTGGGAATCTGTGGCCTGTGTTACAGACGTATAGGTTCATGATAGAGGAGCCGCCCCTGACCGTCAATGCACGAATCAATCGCTGTTTGTCTGATTCGATCAATTTACTTGATGACGGCATCCAGGATCAGGACCCAATCACAACCCTTACCCTGCGAGGGCGGCGCCAGAAGGGTCTTGCCCGCATTGGGCAGGATTGCGAAGACGGTCTCCGTGCCGCGGCGCGGGTCAAACCATGACGCCTTGTAATATTTCGCGTCGCCCAGTTTGTCCAGATCGACCGTAAACGGAACACCGAGCGGTGCGTAGAAAAAAACGTAGTCGTGTCCGGCGGCAGCGGCCATGTGTCCCATGCCGTCGTAGGTGTCACAAACCAGTTCGGGCGCGGGCACAAGCGTGAAATAATCACGCGACAGGCGCAGCTTTTTCACGAACCCGATCTGTTCAGCGCCCGGATGGGTCAGCGATTCCTGCCAGCTATGGGGGAAATAGCTGGCCGGAACGCGGTTCATCGACCAGACATTGTGATTCCCGTAGGTGTGGCCGCAGGCGCCGGCCAGGATGTTCCAGTAGGCATTCTGGCGGATGTCGGCGTCATTCCAGAAATAGCCAAGGCGGTCGTTGAAGCAGGCCGGGTGGTCCTCATAGCGGGGTTCGGCATCCAGGTAGGGTTTGCTGGATCTGCCGGCCATCTTGCGCATCACCGCATCGCTCGCGTAGCAGTGTGCGACGTCGTGGCCGGTCTGGGATGCGTGGAAGTCGATATAGGCCGCGTCAGCGAGAAAGTCGGTCGAGTCGCGCCCGCCGGGCGGGTGGAAGGTGATCAGGTGGTTAGGATCCGCTTCCCGGATCCCTGCGGCCATAGCGTCGATGATCGCCCGGTGCTGCGCTTCCAGGGGCCGGTCACCACCCAGCATCCAGATGATGTTGGGCTGATCCCGGTAGCGGCCGGCGATCCACTTGCCGTAAACATACGCGTTTTGCACATTGAATATCTCTGGGCCGTCGCCCCAGCTGCGGTTGAACTTGTCGCCCCAGGTCGGCAGCAGCGTGATCAGCAGGTCATGCTGCTGGGCGGTCTGGATCACGTCGTCGACATGCGCCCAGTAGGAATAATCGCCGTCCAGGTCGGGCGTTTCCGGGTCAGGCACGCCCTGGGTGAATTGGAGCGGCAGCCGGCCGTAGGCGTTGGCAGTTGTCAGGCCCTTGAATTCCGCCAGGGCAACAGCCTGGATGGCGGTAAAGCCCTGACTGGCGCGCGTTTTAAGGTAATACGCAGCTTCTTCCCGGTTCAGCTGGTGAAACAGCTCCCAGGCCGTGTCTCCGAGATAGAAGAAGGGGGTGCCGTCGTCCCAGGCCAGGTAACGGCCTTTCACCTGCAACGTTCTCATCGCCAGATCCTCCCGCTTTTCTTTTCATTATACGCCGTTCTTGGTCTTGTTTCAGTCTGTCGGCATTTCTTGCAGGCCCGGCCGGGATGCGTTACGATGCAGACATCATCATCACGCTTGATCGGCGGGAAGGAGTCGCCTATGTCGGAACAGATCGCCAATATTACGGCCCTGATCGATTCAGACCTGGCGGTAACCGCCATCACTCTGGCGCAGGAGCGCAACCGGCCGCCCGACTGGCAGCTGGAGCAGCGGGAGGCGCGGCCGCAGCACGGCCTTGTCTTTGTGCTGGAAGGAGGCGCCCTGTACCAGATCGGCGGCGAGAACCTGACCGTCCGGCAAAACGAGATCCTCTACCTGCCCCGGGGCAGCCGTTACCTGACCCGGGCCAATGCCCGGGATCCGTATCATTTCCTGGTGGTTTCGTTTCAGCTGGCGGCAGACGACGTCCTCGCCCAGCTCCCGATGCCCAACCAGATGCGCCCGGCCAACCCTGGCGCTTACCAGCACCTGTTCCGGGAACTGGTGCAGCGCTGGCAGCACAAGGAAATCCTCTATAAGTTGAAGTGCCAGGCCCTGCTGGCCGATATCCTGCACCAGCTGATCCAGGAGATTGTCGCCAAGCGCGTCGATCCCGCATTGCTGGACCGGCTGCAGCCGGCGGTGTCGCTCATGGACCAGCAGTACACCCAGGCGCTGAGCATCGACGATCTGGCGCACCAGTGCCATTTGAGCACGGCGCATTTCCGGCGCTTGTTCCGCAAAGCCTATGGGCTGTCCCCCCAGCAGTACATCCAGAATCTGCGCATCGGCAAGGCCAAGGACCTGATCCGCAGCGAACTTTACTCGATGTCAGAGGTCGCCGCGCGCAGCGGTTTTGGCAACATCTATTATTTCAGCCGTGTTTTCCGCCAGGCGACCGGCATGCCGCCGTCCACGTACGGCCGTCAGGTCTAGCTCAGCGATATAGGAAGAGCTCGCCGCCGTGCCGGATGGCTGTGACGGTCGGCTGATCATAGCGCGCCAGAGCGTCGTCGACGGCCTGCTGGAGAGACCGGAGTGGGTAGTAGCCGATCTTGCAGGCCTCCGTCTCGGCGCGGGTCAGCCCGTCCGTGACCAGGACCAGGCGGACGCGCCGGCGCATCTTGGCCATGGCGGTGCCGACAGATAAGGCGATCGGGTCCCCTTCGAACGGTTCGCCGCGCGCCAACCGTTCCAGGATCTCCGGCGCGTCGTCCCGGCCGAAAAACGCCGGGTATTCGGCATGCGGCCCCATGCCCTCATCGTTGGGTGCGACCAGGATGATCGTCCCGGTTCCCGGCTTGACCGCATGTTCCGCCGAGCACATCCCCTTACCGGATTGCCAGAAGTCGGCGTCGGCTGGGAACGAGGAGACGACGCAGATATCGGACAGCTCACGGATCGGACAGCCCAGGGCCTGGCGCGCATAGGCGACCCCCTGGCGCTGGGCCTGGACATAGTGGCCGGCGACAACCTGGTAGATCCGGCCCTCCGGGGTCAGCACCGTGTTGACGATGAAGTGCAGCCCGATGGTGTCGACCCACTTTTCCATGTTGAGACGGATCGGGCAGTCTTCGACGCCAAACAGGTTGCGGTCAGCCAGGCCGCCCTGCATGTGGAAACGGGCCACGGTCTGTTCGCCGGTGACCCCGGGAAAGAGGATTTTCCCGCCGCCCGACCAGCCGGCCACCGGGTGTGGCACGATGTTGCCGACCCCGATGCGGATGTCGCTGTCCATGGCTGCCCGCGACGCGTAAATGGGCACGCCGTCCGGCGCGTTGCCCAGGAAGACCAGGTCATCCGGGTTGCGAAACTCCGAGTTGACGACCCGGATCTGCCGGTAGACGGCGTCGCCGACCCGCTCCCGCTTTTCGGTTTCGGTCATGTAGCGATGGCTGCCCAGGGCCATGACAATCTTGATGTCCTGATCCCGCACCCCGGCCTGGTGCAGCTTGTCGAGCAGAACCGGCAGGATCTGGCTGACCGGAGTCGGCCGCGAGATGTCGTCGCAGAGGATGTTGACCGACTGCCCTGGCTTAACGATCTCTTCTAGCCGTCCGCAGCCGATCGGGTTTTCAATGGCCTGGCGGATGGCCTGGAGCGGGTCGGCGGCCGGTTCCACCCGGCCGGGTTCCAGCATCCCGGCAAAGGCCGCGTCGGGGACCGAGAAGCGGACGTGGCTTTCCCGCCCGTACGGCAATGTGATGTCCATATTACCCCTCCCTCAGACCTGTCCGGCCTGGCGGTATAACAGCTCCAGGATCAGGATGACGTTGCGCATGATGTGGTAGGGGTCCTTGACCGGCAGGGCGACCACCTTGTCCTGTGGCGTGCCGTCGCGCTGGCAGATCTGGATCCACTCGCGGATTTCGCGGTCCGGGTTGGGGAAAGTGCGGAACGCATAGTCGAAAAGCTGTTCGTACTGGCGCATGAATTCAGGTTTGCCGGTTTTTGTGAAACACAGCAGCGTGGTATACAATGCTTCAGAATGGACCCACCACAGCTTGTCACCCCAGCCCGCCTGAACCTGGCGCAGCATCGGCTCGTCCGCGACATCGTCCGTCGATCCGGATGGCGGACCGCCGCGGAAATGACAGTAATGCAGCAAACCCCCATACGTCGTGTCCCAGCCAGCCGTAAAGGTCTGCTGGGCGATCGCCGCCAGACGACCGATAACCTCTTCGCGATTCAGCGTATCGGCCGCTTCCATGAGAAACCAGATGCACTCCAGGGTGTGGCCGGGGTTAACATGCTGACCGAGCAGATTGGGCAGCATCTGGTTGTCCGCCCCGATCACCTCGCGGATGATCGGCTGCCCGCCGGCAAAATGGTCCAGGATATCGTCCAGGTAATAGCCAAGCTGTTCTTTCAGAACGGAGCAGCTGCCGGAGTCGAAACAGCTGGCCGCCAGATATAGTTCCTGCGTGACGTTGGACAGGATCATGGGGATGCCGTGTGCACGGTAAGATGGTGACAACGGATAAGGATGGGTCCGGAACCGGCCGCTCTGAAGCCGTGCCAGGACCGATTCATGGAGCTTGCGGGCAAATACATAGGATACCTTGTCCCCGGCAGCCAGGGCGTAGCGGGCAAACGCGCCGATCACGAAGCAGTCGGCATAGATGCTCGAATCGGTGCTGTCTGCCCCCGGCATGAGCTTGGGCTGGCCGGCTTCGTCGGTCAGGAAGACGCAGCGCCAGTCATCTGGGGCACCCAGGGCGTGCTGGAACAAGAAGTCGCGGCCGGATCGGGCCAGTTCGAGAAAAAAGGCCTTCCGTTCCCGGGTAAAAGTCGGGGTTTCCATCGCGGCCAGCTTAGCGAAAAGCCAGACAAAGCGGCCCTGGGACCAGGTGTACTTGTCGCGGCTGAGCAGCTGCCGGCCGCTGTTGTCAAAGCAGTTGAAGTAACCGCCGTGGACATCGTCCAGGCAGCGCGGCAGCCAGAAGAAGAGCAGGTTGTTGGTCAGTTCGTTCTCGTAAAATCCGATCAGTTCCTTGGCACGCGAAAGTTTCATGGTGCGCCTCCTCGAAAAAACGGATAATAGTCCGATCAGTTCCATCATAGCACATCAGGCAGGCAGGAAAACCCGGCAGCTCATCGGAAGCCGTTGATCCGCAAGGATCAGGGAGGGCCGCCGCAGAAGGGCCAGTCCTGGCCGGCATAATCAGGGAACGTCCTGGTTCGGGACATGGCCCGCATCTGCTCCAGATAGGCGTCTATCGTCGGGAAGACCGGCCGGTAAGCCTGGACGATGCGACGGGCGGCGTGGGCCTGGTCGGCGAGCAAAAGTGCGGCCGTGCCGGCCAGCAGTTGGGGTGCGGTGACATAGGCCAGCTGGCGGTCGATCAGCCGGTAGGAGGCGTCGTGCAGACCGCCGGCGATGCAGCCGATCAGGGGCTGCATGACCGGCATCAGGGACGCCAGGTCGCCGGCGTCCGTCGAGGCCGTGGTGTGCCCGATTTCGGCCACGTCTTCTGCCGGGAGGAGTCCGGCCAAAGCCTGCCTGGCGACCGCGACCAGACCGGGATCGTTGCAAAAGGGGAAAGCGCCGGGCAGTTCTTCGATCTCGACGGCGGCCCCCAGCGCCAGGGCGCCGCCGGCCATCGCCCGGTCAAACCGGAAAGAAGCCTGCCGGATTGCCGGGAGCGTTTTGCCGCGTACGAAGGTTTCCAGGCGCACATCGTCGGGGATGACATTGAGCACGTCGCCGCCCTTGGTGATGATCGGATGCACCCGGACACAATCGGCATCGGGAAAGGTTTCGCGGATCCCGTTCATGGCCGCCAGCGCCGTATGCGCCGCATAGAGGGCGTTGATCCCGTCCTGGGGGGCCGCGCCCGCATGGGCGGCCCGTCCCATGAAGCGGACGCGTTTGACCAGGCAACCGTTGAACGACTGGAAGGCGACCTTGGCCGCTCCGGCCGGCATGACATGGATCATCAGGCAGAGGTCGACATCGTCGAACCAGCCGCGCTGAATCAGTTCGGCTTTGCCGCCCAGAAAGCTCAGCACACCTTGCCCGATCAGCTGCTTGCGGTAGGGCAGCTCGATGAATTCCTCGGCCGGCACCGCCATGAAATGGATTTTGCCGCAGAGCGTTTCCGGGACGCCTGGCGCCAGCAAGCCCAGGGCGGCCCCGTAGAGGGCGGCGATCTGGACGTTGTGGCCGCAGGCGTGGACGGCGCCCGTTTCGGGGTCGGCATCCGGGTGGCTGGGGCAGATCACGGCATCCAGTTCGCCCACCAGGGCGAGTGCGGGGCCGGGGCGTCCCGTATCCAGGGTCAGCTTGATCCCCGGAATGCCCGCGCAGACTTGCCGGCTCAGGGGCAGCGCCGCGAAAGCGTCCAGCACCTGGCGGGCGGTCCGGGTCTCCTTGAAGCCGGTTTCCGGCTCCTGGTAGATCTTATCGCCCAGGCGGGCGATCGCACCTTCCGAGCGCCGGATGACCTGGAACAGCTGTTCTGGGATTGGCATCGCCGCACCTCGCAATCAGCGTCTAGCGCGTGTAAACTTCGGGATTGACGATATGCTCCGGTCGCTGCTCGTCCAGGACGGCCACGATGGCCCGGACCGCGGCCCGGGTCATGGCGCAGCGGGTTTCGTTGGTGGCCGATCCGATGTGCGGCGACAAGACGACGTTCGGCAGGTCGCGCAGCGCCTGGGGCACCTGGGGCTCGTGTTCGTAGACATCCAAGCCGGCGGCCCGGATACGCTTTTGCTCCAGCGCCTCGATCAGGGCCTGTTCGTCGACGATCGGGCCGCGGGCCGCGTTGATCAGGATGGCGTCGGGCTTCATCCGGGCCAGTTCGGCCGGCCCGATCAGGTGCCGGGTCCCCTCCGTCAGGGGCACATGGAGCGACAGCACGTCGGAGGTGGCCAGCAGGGTCGGCAGATCCATCGCCTGCATCTGGTAAGCGGCCTCGTATTCCGGTTTGCGGGTCCGGCTGTGGTAGGCCACCGACATGCCGAAGGCCCGGGCCCTGGCGGCGACGGCGGCGCCGATCCGGCCCATGCCGACGATCCCCAACCGCTTGCCGGCCAGGTGGGTCCCGACCATCAGGCCGAGGGACGGACGGAACTGCTCCTGTGATCTGACCAGCCGGTCGGCTTCCGGGATCCGGCGCGCGGCTGCCAGCAGCAAGGCCCAGGTCAGTTCGGCCGTGCTGTCCGTCACCTCGTCGGGCAGATTGGCGACGACAATCCCCCGGCTGGTCGCGTGCTTGACGTCGATGTGGTCGCTCCCCGCGCCATAGCAGCAGATCACGCGCAGCTGGGGTGCCGCGTCGATCAGGGCCTTGTCCAGCTTGCCGAATGCCCAGAGCACCCCGTTGGCGTCGGACAGCAGCGGAATCGCTTCATCTGGCGTCAGGCTGCGTTCGTGGGGGTTCATGACCACCTCATAGCCCGGCTTGAGCAGGTCGTCGATTTGGCCCTGGACACGGTGGGAAATAAAGATCTTCATGGAATCATCCTTTCGGGCTGTCATCGGTGAAAGCGGCGCGGAAAGCGTCGGCGCCGCCTGGTTGGATCGCGGCGCCCAAGGCCAGCAGTTCGGTTTCCAGGGCCTGAATGGTCGGCACCAGGTATGCTTCGCTGGCTGTCCAGGCCATGTGCCCGACCCGGATCAGCTGGCTGGCCAGGGGCCCGATGCCGCCGGCCAGGAGGATGTCGTGACGGCGCAGGACCCGGTCGAGCAGAACCGATCCGTCGATGCCCTCCGGCATCCGAACCGCCGTCAGGGTCTTGCTGGCGCAGCTGTCGTCGGTGAACAGGCTGAGCCCCATGGCGCGCATGCTGCTCCGGAACGCGTCCCGCACCCGGATCTGGCGGGCGAAACGGGCTGCGAGCCCTTCCGCCAGCAACTCGTCGAGCGCCTGGTTGAGCGCCAGGTACAGGGATACCGGCGCCGTGTTGGGGCCTTGCGGATGCCAGTCCTGCCATTTTTGCCGGTAGGCGCGCAGGTTTTCCAGGTTGAGGTACCAGGCGCGGACTGGCTTTTCGCGCCTGGCGATCGCCTGCCAGGCTTGCTGGCTGACACTGACGAAACTTAAGCCTGCCGGTGCCGCCAGGCATTTCTGGCTGCCGGACACGCAGAAATCGATGCCCAGGCCGTCGGTCGGTACATCGGCGCCGCCCAGGCTGGAGACGGCATCGACGACGGACAAGATGCCCTTGGCACGGGTCAGGTCCAGGATCTGCTTGAGATCGGTTTCAACCGCCGTGGACGATTCGTTGTGGACCAGCGCGATCGCCTTGATGTCCGGGTGCTCATCCAGGGCGGCCGCAACGGCCGCCGGGTCGACCGGCTGTCCATAAGGGCTGTCGACCGCGACGACAGATAACTCGTGGTATTCGGCCATCTCGGTAAACCGCTCGCCGAAAAAGCCGTTCCTGCAGATCAGGACTTTCTCGCCCGGCTGGGCCGCGTGGGACAGGGCGATTTCCATGGCGGCCGACGATGTGGCGGCCAGGACAAAGAGATCGGCCTGGGTCTGAAAAACCGTTTTCAGTTTAGCGACGACCTCAAAGTAGAGCGCGACAAAATCCGGCCCATAGTGGTGCCGGATGGGCTTGGCCAGCTGTTCGAGCACGGCGGGGCTGACTTCGGTTGGTCCGGGGATCATGAGCTTGGTCATAGATATCACCGACTTTCACGTGTCTTGGGTCTGCCGGCAGCCCG
>JAAYJD010000050.1 GCA_012523135.1 Clostridiaceae bacterium | reverse complement strand
TCGACGAGATCAAGACCTACAACAGCAACAAAGAGACCAGCGGCGACAAGATCGTGACCAGCACGGTCGACAACCTGGGCTATGGCTACATCGGCATCAACGCCAAGACCGTCAATGTTGGCGGCGTGGCTGATTCCGATGCCAGCAAGAGCCTGCGCAAGGGTCTGGCGACCATCCTGTCCGTCTATCGCGAACTGACCGTCGATAGCTATTACGGCGAGCGCGCGTCAGTCATCAACTACCCGATTTCCAACACCTCATGGGCCGCGCCGCGTCCGAGCGATCCGGGCTATAAGGTGGCTTTCTCCACCGCTGTTGACGGCAAGGACATTTACACATCCGGCATGAACGCCGATGCCAAGTACGAAGCAGCCCAAAAGGCCGCGATCGAATACTTCAAGGCTGCCGGTTACACCTTAGACGAGGCCAGCGGCAAGCTGACCGCGGCACCGGACGGCGCCAGCCTGGAATACGAAGTCATCATCCCCGCCGACGGCCAGGGCGACCATCCGTCCTTCATGCTGCTGACCGAAGCCAAAGAAGCTTTCGCGGCGATCGGCATCAACCTGATCATCAACGACCCGGCCGACTCCAACGAACTCTGGAACGCGCTTGACGCGGAGAGCCAGGAACTGTGGTGCGCGGCCTGGGGTTCCACCATCGACCCCGACATGTACCAGGTTTACCACTCCAACAACGTCGTCGGCCTGCCGGGCTCCTCTGAATCCAACCACTACCACATCCAGGATTCAGAGCTCGATGAGCTGATCATGGCGGCCCGCCAAAGCGATGACCAGGCCTACCGCAAACAGACCTACAAGGCCTGCCTCGATATCATCATCGACTGGGCGGTCGAGATTCCGGTTTACCAGCGGCAGAACGCGATCATCTTCAGTGCGGCACGGATCAACATGGATACCGTGACGCCTGACATCACAACCTTCTGGGGCTGGATGAACGATATCGAACTGTTGCAGATGAACGAAGGATAAGCAAACTAACAACCTGAGGGAATGACAAGCTTGAGCCCATCTGAACGATGGGCTCAAGCTATGTTCTGCTCAGCACGTTTGTGCAGATAAGGATTAGGAAATGGTTTCATGAGAAAGTATATTGTCAAGCGTTTGCTGATCAGCATTTTCTTGCTCTTTTTTGTCGCCTTGATCATATATTCGATCATGCGCAGCATTCCGACTTCGTATGTCGAGGCGATTGCGCGTGAACGGGCGACACAACCCAATTCGAAAAGCTATTCGGAATGGCTGGCGCAGCTCAATCAAATCTACGGTTTGGACCGTGGGATTCTGCCCGGCTTCTTCATGTGGCTGAAAAACGCCGTGCGCGGCGACTTCGGCGACAGCTGGCTCTTTACGGTACCGGTGACCCAGAAGTTTGCCGAAGTCATTTGGTATTCCTTTATTCTCGGTTCCGTGGCGTTTGTTCTGGAACTGATCATCGCCATTCCGCTGGGTATCCTGTCGGCCCGCAAGCAATACAGCCGAACCGACTACACGATTACCGTGGTCGCGTTGCTGGGCATATCGCTGCCGACTTTCTTTTTTGCCACCATATTGAAATTGGTGTTTTCCATCAAGCTGGATTTGCTGCCCCTGTTTGGCATTGTCGGCCGCTTCCATGAGCAGCTCGACAGTTTTCGTCAACTGCTCGATATGGGCAAGCACATGATCCTGCCGGTTATGACGCTGGTCATTATCAGCATCGGCGGCCTGATGCGCTATACGCGAACCAACATGTTGGAAGTCCTCAATTCCGACTACATCCGGACGGCTCGCGCCAAGGGTCTTTCTGAGAACAGGGTCATCAACTACCATGCGTTCAGAAACACCCTGATCCCGATCGTGACGATCGTCGGCGGCTCGCTGCCGGGCCTTTTTGCCGGCGCCCTGATCACGGAAACGCTGTTCCAAATCCCTGGGATCGGCTACACGTCCTACCAGGCGATGGTCAGCGGTGATATTCCCTTCTCGATGTTTTACCTGGTCTTTATGGCCGCACTGACCTTG
>JAAYJD010000005.1 GCA_012523135.1 Clostridiaceae bacterium | reverse complement strand
CTGGGCCGCGCCATGTTCAAGAAGCTCAAGGTCTACGCGGGCCCTGAACACGAGCAGGCGGCGCAGCAACCCGAAGCACTCAAGCTTTCGATTTAAGAGGGAAGGACTGAAAGAAGATGGCCGTGAAAAAAACCGCAAGAACCTACTTTTATGGAACCGGGCGCCGCAAGAATGCCGTTGCCTGTGTCCGCCTCTATCCCGGCAAGGGACAGATCACGATCAACGATAAAGATATCGACGACTACTTCGGTATGGAGACGCTCAAGCTCATCGTGCGCCAGCCGCTGGTCGCCACCAGCACGGAGATGCGCTTCGACCTGATTTGCAAGGTCGTCGGCGGAGGCCTGTCCGGACAAGCCGGCGCCATTCGCCACGGGTTGGCCCGTGCCCTGGTCAAGGCCGACGAAGAGGCGTTCAAGGCCGTGATGAAAAGAGAGGGCTTCCTGACCCGCGATTCACGCATGAAGGAAAGAAAGAAATACGGTCTCAAGAAAGCCAGAAAGGCGTCCCAGTTCTCAAAACGTTAATTGGTTGCCTGACGGCGAGCCGGATGAAGATAAACGGGCCTGGGGCAGCAATGTACCCTGCCCGTTTTCATTTCCGGCGGCAAGGAGGATCCCATGCTCTTAATCTATAACGCCTGCATCCTGACCATGGCCGGTGAACCGATTCGGCACGGTTACATCTGGATCGATCCGCCCCGGATCCGCGCCGTCGGCGCTGGAGAACCGCCGGCCGACCTGCTGGCCAGCCACACCGGTGCCAGCCTGGATGCCGACGGCGGTTGGCTGACGCCCGGCTTGATCGATGCCCACTGCCACATCGGATTGTTCAACGACGGCCTGGCCCTCGAAGGCTACGATGCCAACGAGCAGTCAGATCCCGTAACGCCGCAGATGCAGGCGATCGATGGCCTGTTTCACGACGACCGCTGCTTTGCCGAGGCCCTGGCTGCCGGTGTCACAACCGTTATGACCGGCCCCGGCAGCGCCAACGTGCTGAGCGGTGCGTTCGCCCTGGTGCACACCACCGGTCGCTCTGCTGATGAGATGGTCATCCAGAAATCGGCCGCGCTGAAAGCGGCCCTGGGTGAGAACCCCAAGAAGACCCACGGCAAACGGGAACGTTCGCCCATGACCCGCATGGCCAATGCCGCCGTCCTGCGCCAGGCCCTGCAGCAGGCCAGCCACTACCATGACCAGTTGAAACGCAGCCAGGCTGACGGGAAAAAGGACACGGTGCCGGATGCGCGCTGGGAGGCCCTGGGACCGCTGCTCAAGGGCGAGCTGCCACTTAAAATCCATGCGCACCGCAGCGACGACATCCTGACAGCCGTCCGCATTGCCAACGAATTCGGCTTGCGCTATACCCTGGACCACTGCACCGAAGGCTACCTGATCGCCGACCTGCTGGCGGAAACCTTCAGGCTGGGCCAGCAGGACGGGTATGGCTGCGGCGAGCCTGGCAAGGGGCGCCTGGAAGGGGTCATCGCCGGCCCGATCATCTCAGACCGCAGCAAGCCTGAACTGTCGCGCGCCAGCATCGGGAACCCGGCTGCCCTGGCGCAAGCCGGACTGCCCATGGCAATCATGACGGACCACCCGGTAATCCCGGAACAGTTCCTGGCCCTGAGCGCCGCAGCCGCGGTCAAGGGCGGCCTGACACCGGATGAAGCCCTGAGGGCGATCACGATCCAGGCCGCGCGCATCTGCGGCATCGCCGACGAGCGTGGCAGCCTGGAAGAGGGCAAAATGGCCGATCTGGTCTTATTCAGCGCCCACCCGTTCGACTGCCTGTGCCAGACACGCCTCGTCCTCGTGGACGGCGTTCCGGCCTGGCGCGACCGTCAGGCTGCCTGGCCGGAGAACCTGGCATGATTCGCATCCTCCTGAGCGGCAGCGGCGGTGCTGCCGACCCCTGGATCGCTTTAAGTGAGCAGCCAGCCGACACCGAATGGTTCGGCACACTCCTGGCTGAACAGCTGAAGGCCAACGCCGTCGTCAGCCTGAATGGCGACCTGGGCGCCGGCAAGACCGCTCTGACCCGTGGCCTTGCCGTCGGGCTGGGCTGCCGGGGCGCCGTGGCCAGTCCGACATTCACGCTCCTGATGGAGCATCCGGCAGCAGCGGACGGCAAAGCCCTGTATCATTTCGATGTTTACCGCCTGGAGGGCGCCGAAGCGTTTGTCGAGAGCGGCTTAGATGAATATTTTGATATGGATGGCGTTTGTGTCATCGAGTGGGGTGAGCGCATCGCGCGTTTTCTGCCCCTGCGCTCCCTCCGGATCTGTCTGACGGCGCCAGACCCCGGGCAGCCCTCGCTCAGGCGCATCGAACTGGTCTGGCCCGATGGATCCGAACAGGTCAGGCATTTAACCCAGTGCGTCGAGGAGGTGATTGGCCATGCTGATCCTGGCTTGTGATACCGCAGGTCCCGCAGTCGGCGTTGCGCTTTGGCAAGACGGCAAGATCATTGCCCTGGCTCAGCGCGACATCGGCCGGATCCACGCGGTGACCTTTATGCCGATGGTGGCGGAACTGCTGCAGTCAGCCGGCCGAAAGGCCGATCAGGTCGATTGCTATGCCGTGACCACCGGGCCCGGGTCGTTCACGGGTATCCGTATCGGGATGAGCGCCGTCAAGGCGATGGCATATGCGACGGGGGTTCCGGCTGTCGGCTTCTCCGCGCTCGAGGTGCTGGCCTGGCCCTGGCGGTGTATCCGCCAGCTTGTCGTCTGCCCTGTGCTGGACGCCCGCAACAACCGCGTTTACAGCGCTGCCTGGCTGGGGGAGGCGTGCCTGATCGAACCGGCAAACCGCCCGGCAGAAGACTTCTGCCGGCAGCTCGATGTGGCTTCTGGCCTGATTTCACCCGGTTGCCAGGCTTTGCTGGTTGGTGATCCGCTGCCACCTGGCTGTCCGGCTACCATCCTGCCTTTGACTGCAGCACCGCGCCACAGCGGAACCTTGCGGGTGGCCGCCCTGGCTGAAATGGCATCCTGCGCCTGCCAGACGGGCGCAGCGCAGTCGCCTGCCGACTTGACTGCCGAATACCTGGCGCTTCCAGCTGCCGAACGGCTGCGGCAGAACCCGCATGAACGCTGATCACCAGGCAGCAAAACCGGATCTGACGATCCGACCGGCCAATCCAGGCGATCTGCCAGTTCTCGCCGAGCTGGAAAAAGACGGCTCCGGGCTGCCCTGGAGCCTGCAGAGCCTGGCACAGGACCTGGCAACCAACCCGGCCGCCCGTTACTGGGTTGCCTGCGGTCCGGATGGCCGGCCGGCAGCATACCTGGCCTGCCATGTCGTGCTGGACGAAGCCGATCTCGTGAACCTGGTGGTCTGTTCCGAGCAGAGGCGCCGCGGAATCGGGCGTCGATTGCTCGTGCATGCGCAGGCACAGCTGAAAGCCGACGGTGTGCACAAGCTGTTCCTTGACGTACGCGAGCACAACGAGCCGGCTCTGCGGCTGTATCGCGAGTCCGGGTTCCGTGAAGTCGGCCGGAGGGCGGCCTATTACGGGGATACCGGTGAGACTGCCATCATAATGCTAAAAGAATTTAGGCAAAATGACGATAGCATTGGTTAGAATGACAATAAATATGGACAGATTTTCACCATGTTGACAAAAACGGCCCGCGCACACTATACTAAGACTATTGAAAACCGTCATACCGTGAATTTATTTACATTCAGATGACCGGCAGATGGCTTTTCTTGAGGGAGGACGAAAAATGGTCAGCAGAACCGTTCTTTTCAATTGCGACGAAGCCTTGCAGATGAAGGCCGTGGCAGTGCTTATCCAAAAAGCGTCGGCTTTCCGTTCCAGCATCTGGCTCTCCCGCGGTGAGCGGCGGGCCAATGCCAAAAGCTTGCTCGGCGTGATGTCCCTGGGCATCGAAAACGCGGCCGAGCTGCAAGTTACAGCCGAGGGCAGCGACGAGGCAGAAGCCATCGATACGATTTCCGCTTACCTGGCGCAACCCGAATTCTAATGGCGCGTCACCATCCGGCCCCCTGATGCCGCATCCATTCGATAACAGGCTCGATCTCGTAACCCAGGACCCGGGCGTATACCTGATGAAGGACGCCTCGGGTTCTGTTATTTATGTCGGTAAAGCAGTCAACCTGCGTCAGCGCCTGCGCAGTTATTTTTCGGCAAATCCGCAGGGAAACGCCAAGGTCCAGGCCATGGTCGCCCGGATCGACGATTTTGCCACGATTATCTGCGCCCATGAGCTCGAGGCGCTGGTTCTGGAATCCACCCTGATCAAAAAGCACATGCCGCCCTACAACATCCTGCTGCGCGATGACCGGGACTACCCGTACATCCGCATCACGATGAACGAGATGTATCCGCGCGTCATGAAGGCGTTCCGAATCGCTGCGGACCGCAGCCAGGGCGCCCGCTACTTCGGCCCCTACCTGGCTGGAGATGTCGCCCAGGCGCTGGACGCGCTGCGCGCCATTTTTCCGCTCAAGACCTGCCGTCGTGTTTTGCCGCGGGACATCGGCAAGGAACGTCCCTGCCTGAACTACTACATCGGGCGCTGCATCGGGCCATGTAAAGGCGATGTGCCGGCCGAGGCCTACCGCCAGGTCATGACGCGCATCTGCCGGTTTTTCGAAGGCCAGACCGACGGGATCCTTGCCGATCTGCAAGCCGACATGACAGCAGCCGCGGACCGGCTGGCTTTCGAAGAAGCCGCCCGTATCCGCGATCGCATCCAGGCACTGGAAAAGCTGATGAAAAAGCAGACTGTGGTGGACAGCCGGCCGGTCGACCGCGATGTGATCGGGTATTGCGGCAACGGCAGCGAGATCTGCCTGCAGAAGCTGGAAATCCGCCAGGGCCGCCTGGTTGCGTCTGCCGCATTTTTCTGGCCGGACAGCGAACTGGACCTGTCTGATGTGGTGCGCGCGTTTGTTGTGCAGCATTATCCCGACACCGCCTGGATTCCGCCGGAGATTCTGCTGCCGGCATCACCGGCTGACTTGCCGGCTGTCACGGACTTTTTGCGCACGCTCCGCCAGGGCCGCTGCCTGCTGCGCGTGCCGCAACGGGGGCAGGGCGCCGCTTTGCTGCAGATGGCCCAGGCCAATGCCGCCGAATCGCTGCGCCGGCATACGCTCCAGGGCGGCTCCAGGCAGACCGCGCTGCAGGAGACGCTGAAAATCCTGTCTGACCTGCTCGAACTGCCGCAGCCGCCGCGTCGCATCGAGGCGCTGGACATTTCGCATCAGGGCGCCCAGGACATTGCCGCCGGTCTGGTCGTTTTTGAAGAGGGTCGGCCGGTTCGGCGCCAATACCGCCATTTTCGCCTCGACCAAATGACCGGACCGGACGATTATGAAGCCATGCGCCAGACGCTGCGCCGCCGCCTTGGACGATTGAATGATCCGGCGTTCGGTGTCCAGCCGGACCTGATCCTGGCGGACGGCGGCATCGGCCAGGTCCGCACCCTTTGCAGCGTGCTGGATGAATACCAGCTCGCCATTCCGGTCGCCGGCATGGTCAAGGATGACCGGCATCGCACGCGGGGCCTGGTGACTGCGGCCGGACGGGTCATCGAGCTGCGGCCCGCACCTGCGGGCAATCCACTGCTGCTGGCCGACAAGGGGCCGGGCGAGACAGGCGCGGAACTGGATGCTGGCGAGCAGCTCGCCCTGCTGCGCTTGCTGACCGCCATCCAGGATGAGGCACACCGGTTTGCCGGGCGCTACCAGTCCCGGCTGCACCAGAAGCGGCAGACACGCTTCTCCCTGGAGGCCATTTCGGGCGTCGGTCCGGCGCGCCGGCGCCTGCTGCTGCAGCATTTTGACTCGATCAAGAAAATTTCTCAGGCCGCATTGCCGGATCTCGAGGCCGTAAAAGGCCTCGGCTCCGCCGCCGCTGCCGCTGTATATAAACACTTTCATCCAGAAGAGGAGGCCTGACCGGATGGCTGTTTATGCCATAGCCGATCTGCACCTGGGGTTTGGCGTCAGCAAGCCCATGTCTGTTTTCGGCACACGCTGGGAGGGGCACGAGCAGGTTTTGTCTGAGCAGTGGCAGGCGGTTGTCGCCCCCGGGGATACCGTCCTGATTCCTGGTGACATATCCTGGGGAATGACACTGGAAGAGGCCCTGCCGGATCTGCAGTATCTGGACCGCTTGCCGGGACAGAAAATCCTGTCCCGGGGCAATCACGACTACTGGTGGACCTCACTGGCCAAAAACGAACGTTTCTGCCGCCTGATGGGGCTGGATTCGCTGACCTTTCTGCGCAACAACAGCCACATGGTCCAGCCGGATATCCAGATCTGCGGGACGCGCGGCTGGTTGCTGCCGGAGGACCCGGAATATCAGGCGGCAGACGAGAAGATCTACAGGCGTGAAGCCGGCCGCCTGCAGTTGTCTCTTGAGGCGGCAGACAAAACGGCCCGGCCTGGCATGCGTCGCGTCGCCTGCCTGCACTATCCCCCTTTTGGCCGGACCGGCCAGGCGACTTTGTTTACGGAATTGCTGCACCGCCACCAGGTCGGCCTTTGCGTGTACGGACACATCCACGGCGCCATCCGGGAGACGGCTTTTCCTGATCTGCCCGGCGCGTGTGCCTATCGGCTGGTCGCCGCCGATTATTTGAATTTCAGACCGCTGCGCCTGGATGATCTGGTCTGAAGACGTTCTGACAGCGGTGTTTGTTACATTTTTGTTGCGCTGGGCCTGACCATGATATATAATCAATAGACTGCAAATGTCGCAGAAAGGCAATGTGGAGTAACATGAGTGCCAGCATGACCGGATATGGCCGCGGTGAAGCGGCCGACACAGAGCGCCGCCTGATCGTCGAGATCAGGTCGGTTAATAACAGGTATTGTGATATTCAGATCAGAATGCCGCGCATATTAGCCGCGCTGGAAAATCGGGTGCGCGAGATGGTCAGCGCCCGCGTGGCCCGGGGCAAGCTCGACCTGTTTGTCAATTACGAAGACAGGAGCGCCCAGTCCAGCCAGGTCCGTTATGACGCCGGCCTGGTCCACGCTTATGCCAGCGCCCTGCGCGCGATGGCCAGCCAGGAAAACATCCCGGACGGACTGAACGCCGGCCTGATCGCCCGTTTCAATGATGTGCTGCAGGTCGAGCCGGGTGTCGTGCCGCTGGACGAAATCCAGTTTCTGCTTGAAGCGGCGCTGACTCAGGCCCTGGACGGGCTGTGCCAGATGCGCAGCCTCGAGGGCGGGCGGCTGGCCGATGACATCTGTCAGCGCGCGCAGCTGCTCGAGACCATGCGGCAGGCCGCTGCCATCCGGGTCCCGCAGGTTGTGACCGCGTATCGCCAGCGGCTGACTGACCGGATTCAGGACCTGTTGGGCGACCAGGCGTCCAACCTGGTCAGCGAAGAGCGTTTGGCTGCTGAGATCGCCATGTTCGCCGACAAATGCGCCATCGACGAGGAGCTTGTCCGGCTGCAAAGCCATTTACGCCAGTTGCAGGAGGGGGTTGTCCTGGACGGGCCCGTCGGCAAGAAACTGGATTTTCTGGTTCAGGAAATCAACCGCGAAATCAACACCATCGGATCAAAGGCCAATGATTTGAACCTGGTTCAGGATGTAGTAACCATGAAGAGTGAAGTCGAGAAAATCAGGGAGCAGGTCCAGAACCTGGAGTAAATAGGTCCAGGCATACACAAAGGAGCGCATCGATCACGTGAATTTCCTCAGAATCGGGTTTGGCAACCTGGTTTCCATCAGCCGTATCATCGCGATTGTCAGTCCGGAATCATCGCCAGTCCGCCGCCTGGTGCAGGATGCCCGGGACAGGGGCAGCCTGATCGACGCGACGTCCGGGCGTAAAACGCGCGCGGTGCTCGTGATGGACAGCGATCACCTGATTTTATCCGCTTCGCCTGTTGATGAACTGGAGCAAGCCTGGTCGCGCCAGGAAAAGGAGGAGGACCTATGACCGGACTGTCAGGTGCGCGCGGTTTGTTGATCTGCGTGTCAGGTCCTTCAGGCGTCGGCAAGGGGACGATCATCCGCGAAGTCCTGCGCCGGCGGGCGAATATGGCCCATTCGATATCGGTGACCACGCGTGCGCCGCGTCCCGGCGAGCAGCACGGCGTCGATTACTATTTTACAGACCGCCAGTCTTTCCTGCGCATGCTGGAAGCCGGCGAGATCCTGGAGCACGATATCTACTGCGACCAGTATTACGGCACACCGCTTAAGCCATTGCAGAAGCTGGTTGCGGCCGGGACCGACGTCCTGCTCGACATTACCGTACCGGGATCGCTCGCCGTCATGCAAAACTATCCCGACTGCGTGACGCTCTGCCTGCTGCCGCCCTCGCTGACCGAGCTCAAGAACCGCCTCAGTAAACGCGGAACCGAAACCGCTGAGGCGATGCAAAAGCGCCTGACCAAAGCCCGCGACGAAGTGAAGATGGCCAGCAGCTTTCAATATGTGGTCGTCAACGACAATTTGACAGAAACAGCCCGCCAGATTCAGGCCATCATCGACGCCGAACATTGCCGTTACGCGCGTCTGGCAGGCATTGAAGAGACAATACTGGCTCATTGAGCTACGATACAAGGAGGATATACTGCATGTTGGTAAAACCACCCCTCGAGAGATTGCTCCCTAAAGTGGAAAATCGCTACACCCTGGCCATCCTGGTCGCCAAGCGCGCCCGGCAGCTGGTCGACGGCGCCATGCCGCTGATGAAGTCCGACTCACCCAACTTTGTGACCGTGGCCTGTGAAGAACTCGCTTCCAACCGGGTCGCCTGTGTGCGCGGGCAGGTCGCGGTTTACATTCCGCTGCGCCCTGAGGTTGAAGCCGCCCGCCTGGCAGCTCGGAATGCCGCCGCCCAGGCCAGCCTGGCCGATGCCGTCAAAGACGAGCTCGAACGTGCCGGCAGTGTGCTCAACGAAGCTGAAGACGCGTCGGATGCCGTCATCATTTCTGAGACAATCCTAAGCAATGCCGAGGAACTGGCCGATGAGAATATGCTTGTCGAAGAAGAGACTGAGGAAGAGGTAGCCACGGAAGAATCGGTTGCCACGCCAGACCAGGAGGACGATGACTGATGCCTGTCGAAAAAACCATGGACAAGATCGTCGCCCTGGCTAAAAACCGCGGTTTCATCTTTCCCGGTTCCGAGATCTACGGCGGACTGGCCAATTCCTGGGATTACGGTCCGCTGGGCGTGCTGTTCAAAAACAATGTCAAGGCGGCCTGGTGGCAGCGATTTGTCCAGGAGAATCCCTATAACGTCGGCGTTGACTGCGCGATCCTGATGAATCCGCGCGTCTGGGTTGCGTCCGGCCATGTCGGCGGTTTCAGCGATCCGCTGATCGACTGCCGGGCGTGCAAGACGCGTTATCGGGCTGACAAGCGGGTTGAGGATGACGCCCAGACCCGGCAGGAGACGCTCAGTGTAAACGGCTGGAGCAACGAGCAGCTGCTGGAGACGATCCGGGAACGGCACATCGTCTGCCCGTCCTGCGGCAAGCACGATTTTACCGATGTTCGCCAGTTCAACCTGATGTTCAAAACCTTTCAAGGTGTTACAGAAGACAGCAAAGCCGAGTTGTACCTGCGCCCGGAGACCGCCCAGGGCATTTTTGTCAATTTCCGCAATGTTCAGCGGACGACCCGGCGGAAAATCCCCTTTGGCGTCTGCCAGATCGGCAAGTCGTTCCGCAACGAGATCACGCCGGGCAACTTCACGTTCCGCACGCGCGAATTCGAACAGATGGAGCTGGAGTTCTTCTGCGAACCGGGCACAGACCTGCAGTGGTTTGCCTATTGGCGCGATTTCTGCTACCAGTGGCTGTTGGATCTGGGCCTGAAGCAGGACGAACTGCGCACCCGCGACCATGCAGCAGAGGAACTAGCTTTCTATTCCCGGGCAACGACCGATTTCGAATTCCAGTTCCCGTTTGGCTGGGGCGAACTCTGGGGCGTCGCTGACCGCACCGACTATGACCTCAAGCAGCACATGGAGCATTCCCGCGAGGACCTTAGCTATTTTGACCCCGCGACCAATCAAAAATACGTGCCTTATGTCATTGAACCCTCTCTGGGCGCGGATCGCGTCGCTCTGGCCTTCTTGTGCAGCGCCTATGACGAGGAAGCTGTCGGCGATAACGACACGCGAACCGTGCTGCGCCTGGCGCCCTGCCTCGCGCCGATCAAGATTGCCGTGCTGCCGCTGTCGGCGAAGCTCTCATCGGAAGCGGAACCGGTCTACCGCCAGCTGAGCAAAAAATGGATGTGCGAGTATGACGATCGCCAGTCGATCGGGAAACGCTACCGCCGCCAGGACGAGATCGGCACGCCCTATTGCGTCACGTTTGATTTTGACAGCCTGAACGACCGCTGTGTGACCGTCCGCGAACGTGACAGCATGAACCAGGTTCGCCTGTCCATTGACGAACTGGATGGCTATTTTGCCGACAAGTTCTCGTTTTAACCCGCTGATCGGCCCGCGCGTCGGGTTGAATTGATAAAGGAGGAATTCGCGATGCCCAAATATGTGTACATGTTTTCAGAAGGGAACGCCGGAATGCGCAACCTGCTTGGGGGCAAGGGCGCCAATCTCGCGGAAATGACCGGCCTGGGTCTGCCGGTTCCGCGCGGCTTCACCGTCACGACCGAAGCCTGCACCCGCTACTACGAGGATGGCCAGGTGATTGCCCCGGACATCGAGTCGGAAATATTCACGACGCTGGCCAAGGCCGAAGCGCTGATCGGCAAGACGTTCGGCAATCCGGCTGACCCCTTGCTCGTTTCTGTCCGCTCCGGTGCCCGGGCCTCGATGCCCGGCATGATGGACACCATCCTCAACCTGGGCCTCAACGACAAGGTTGTCACAGGCCTGGCCCGCCTGACCGGCAACGAGCGTTTCGCCTATGACAGCTACCGCCGCTTCATCGCCATGTTCAGCGATGTCGTGATGGAGATTCCCAAGAGCCGTTTCGAAGCCGTCCTTGACGATGTCAAGCATGACCGTCACGTCTCACTGGACACGGATCTCGATGCGGATGCCATGAAACAGGTGGTCAGCCGGTTCAAGCAGATCTATCTGGATGCGAAGGGGACGGAATTTCCCCAGGAGCCGCGTGTGCAGCTGATCGAGGCGATCAAAGCCGTTTTCCGGTCATGGAACAACGAACGGGCCATCATCTACCGGCGCATGAACGACATTCCCGGCAGCTGGGGCACTGCGATCAACGTGCAGGAGATGGTCTATGGCAACATGGGCGACACCTCCGGCACAGGCGTCGCGTTCACCCGCAATCCGTCAACCGGCGAAAGCAAGCTCTACGGCGAGTTCCTGATGAACGCCCAGGGCGAGGATGTCGTCGCCGGCATCCGTACGCCGCAGACCATCGACCAGCTTAAGGATGTCATGCCCGACGTTTACCAGCAGTTCTGCGATATCGCCCACACGCTCGAGCAGCATTACATGGACATGCAGGACATGGAGTTTACGATCGAGCGGGGCCGCTTGTTTATGCTTCAGACCCGCAACGGCAAGCGTACGGCGGCCGCGGCGATGAAAATCGCCGTCGATCTGGTTCATGAGGGGATGAACACCAAGCAGCAGGCATTGCTCAAGATCGATCCCAAACAGCTGGACGCCTTGCTGCACCCGACATTCGAACCGGCCGCGCTCAAGGCTGCCCAGCCGATTGCGCACGGACTGCCGGCGTCTCCCGGTGCGGCGAGCGGCCGGATCTATTTCGATGCCGAGGCCGCGACACTAGCGAGCGAACGCGGTGAAAAGGTCATCCTCGTCCGCCTGGAGACGTCCCCTGAGGATATCCAGGGCATGAACGTGGCACAGGGCATCCTGCCCGGGCGCGGCGGCATGACTTCGCACGCTGCGGTCGTGGCTCGCGGGATGGGCAAATGCTGCGTATCCGGCTGCTCCGACCTGGTGATCAAAGAAAGCGAAAAAATGTTCCTGACCCATGACGGCCAGCGCTTCGCCGAAGGCGACTCCTTGTCGCTGGACGGGTCGACCGGCCAGGTCTACAGTGGGACGATCGCCACCGTCGAAGCCAGATTGTCGGGTGATTTCGCGACGATTATGGCATGGGCTGACGAGTTCCGTTCCCTGAAGATCCGAACCAACGCCGATACCGTCCGCGACGCAGCCAAGGCCGTCGAACTGGGTGCCGAAGGCATTGGCCTGTGCCGGACCGAGCACATGTTCTTCGAGTCCGACCGCATTTTTGCCTTCCGCCAGATGATCGTGGCCAAGGACGAGGTCAAGCGCCGCGCTGCCCTGGAGAAGATTCTGCCGATGCAGCGCCAGGATTTCATCGGGCTGTTTGAGGTTATGCGCGGCATGCCGGTGACGATCCGCCTGCTCGATCCGCCGCTGCATGAGTTCCTGCCGACGGAAGACGCTGAGATCAAGGAACTGGCCGCCGAACTCAAGATGTCAGCCGACGCGCTGCGCGAAATCATCCGCAGTTTGCATGAGCTCAATCCCATGATGGGCCACCGCGGCTGCCGTCTGGCCGTCACCTATCCGGAAATCGCCGAGATCCAGACCCGGGCGATCATCGAGGCCGCGCTGGCTGTCAACAAGAACGGCATGTCCGTTATCCCGGAGATCATGGTTCCGCTGACCTGCGATGTTGCGGAATTACGCTATGTCAAATCCGTGATCACGAAGACGTCAGATGAGATCTTCAAAGAATCCGGCGAAAAACTGACGTATTTGGTCGGCACCATGATCGAAATCCCGCGCGCCGCCCTGACGGCTGATGAGATCGCCCGTGAAGCGGCCTTCTTCAGCTTCGGGACCAACGACCTGACGCAGATGACCTACGGCCTGTCCCGTGACGACGCCGGCAAGATCCTGGATGCCTATTACAGCAAGAAGATCTTCGAGAGCGATCCGACCGCCCGCCTTGACCTGGCCGGCGTCGGCAAGCTGATGCGCATCGCCTCGGAGCTGGGCCGCGAAACGCGCCCGGACATCAAGCTTGGCATCTGCGGCGAGCACGGCGGCGACCCGGCTTCGATCGCGTTCTGCCACGAGCTTGGCTTCGCCTACGTGTCCTGTTCGCCGTTCCGCGTTCCGATCGCCCGGCTGGCCGCGGCCCAGGCCGCCCTGGCTGATCCCGGTCACCTCGGCCAGAAATAGGGCTTCGTCCATACCCTTCATACAGAAAAAGCCCCCTGCGCCGTGCGGCACAGGGGGCTTTCTTATCCGGTCATTCTGACGGTCAGGTGCGAACGTATAGCTTGCGGAAATCACCTGGCGTGATCTTTTCCACGCGTTTAAAAATATAGCAGAAGTAGCTGACATCTTCAAAGCCGTTGGCATGGGCCACATCGCGGATCGGCAGGCTGGTCTGATCGAGCAGGAATTCCTTGCTCTTCTTGATGCGGACCAGGTTGATGTACTCGAATATGCGCGTGCTCATGATCTTGCGGAACAGCGTGCAGAGGTGCTGCGGCGTGACCCCGAGCAGGTCGGAGAGATCCTTGAGGGTAATCGCTTCCGCATAATGTTCGTCGATGTAGGCGAGAACCGGGGTCAGGCGGTTGAAGCGGGTGGCGACGCTGTTGGTGTTCGAGGTGGAAACCAGCTGATGCATCTGGATCAGCAAGGTGTAGGTCAGCGCCGACAAATCCAGGTTGCGCAGCGGGTTCTGCGTCCGTTCGGCGGCCAGCATCTGCTCGAGCGTCTGGCGCAGCGGTTCGGTCTGCGCGACACAATAGACACCGGAGTGCGCCATGCCGGCCGTCTGCTCAAGAAACGCACTGACCCCCGTACCGGTCAGGCCGACCCAGTCGACGATCCATTCATCTGTCTCTGCATAGTATTCATGCGGCTCATTGGGCATCAGGAACATGCCCTGTCCTTCGCCGACGAGAAATTCCTGCTCGCCGAGAACCAGGCGCCCCGAACCCTGGCGGGTCTGCACCCACAGGTAACAGGGATAGCCAGCCGTACGAATAATATGTTCCTGCGCATAGTCGAACCCGATGCTGAAAACAAAGTAGGGTAGACGCGCTTCGTTGTCGGTATAAATGGGAAATGCCGTGTTTTTCATTTTCTTGTCCTTCCTTTTGCCTTTTTTTCCTTTAGCAATTTACTGATCCGGTTAGTTCCGGAATCACTTTATCGTTATAACTCTATTCAATCATATTATACGAAGTTGTCAATATGTCAAGCGCAGTATTTTTTCCGCATATCCGGACATCTCGCGTGTAAACACCATATATTCCGCTTGTTCGGACCGTTGGCCGTACGGCATTATGCGTTAAATTACTCATGAACAAAAACATGACAAACAATGACATTTATCTGCCGTTAAATAAAATAAGTCAAATATGGCTGATCATGAGTAAATTTGATAACCTATTTATTGGTTCGGGTGCCGAAAGCCGATTCTTGAGAATCACTTCAAAAATCAAGCTGACACTTTTTCCGGCGTTTTGTAACACTTAAAAATGACAGTGGCGTAGAATCGCTGAAAAAGCAAGGAAGAGGCCT
>JAAYJD010000316.1 GCA_012523135.1 Clostridiaceae bacterium | reverse complement strand
TTCGGCACCCGGATCGAGATCCGGGATGGTATCGGCGAAGTCGTGCTCGATCTGTAAGCGACAGGCTGAGTAAAAAGTAAGGATGGTATTGGCTATGACGCATCTTCCATTCGCGGTCGACCAGGATTACATTGTCGCCATTCGGCGCGAACTGCACCAGGTTCCCGAGCTGGCTTTCGATCTGCCCAGGACAACGGCGATTGTCAAACGAGAGCTGGACCGCATCGGGATCCCGTATAGCGAAGCCTATGGCAAAGGCAGCGTGGTAGGGACCTTGAACGAATCCGGTTCCGGGTTCACCATCGGCATCCGCGCCGACATGGACGCGCTGCCGGTTCTGGAAGCGAACGATCTGCCCTACAAGTCGACGATCGAAGGCCAGATGCATGCCTGTGGCCATGACGCGCATACCGCGATGCTGCTGGGGGCTGCCAAGGCGCTGGTTGCCATGAAGGACCAGCTGAAATGCCGCGTCAAATTCCTGTTTCAACCCAGTGAGGAAGGTCGCGAGAGCGGTGCCCTCCAGATGGTCAAGCATGGCGTGATGGACGATGTCGATTTCATCATCGGCCAGCATGTCTACTCGGAACTGCCCACGGGGCATGTCGGTGTTTGCCCGGGGATGTCCCAGGCGGCCAGCCGCACGGTTCAAATTAAGTTTTCCGGCAAAGCCGCGCATGCCGCCCAGCCGCACAACGGGATCGATGCACTGGCGATGGCGGTGCGCACCTACACGTCCGTGCAGCTTGTGCTGACACGCGAGCTTAACCCGCTGGAGCAGTACTTGTGCTCTTTTGGCAAACTGCCCGCGGGGACAACCCAGAATGTCATCCCCGCGCAGGCGGAGCTGCTCGGCACGGTGCGGACCTACAGCCCCGAGGTCGACGGGCACATTCTGCGGCGCCTGGAGCAGATCGCCCGGCAGGCAGCCGGTGAAACAGGCGGACAGGCTGAAGTCACGACCCATCTCAAGTGCCTGCCGGTCTACAATGACCAGGAAGCGTGTAACCTTTGGCGGATGTCGGCGGCCAAGCTGGTGGACCCCGATCACATTCGCGATGTTCCCAAGCAGATCAGCTCCGTGGACTTTTCCATTTTCCTGAAGGAAAAGCCCGGCGTCTTTTTCCGGCTGGGCATCCGGAACGAAGCGAAAAACTGTACGGCCAAGCCGCACAACAGCACGTTCATGATCGATGAAGACGCACTCGGCCTGGGCAGCAGCATCTTTGTCCAGTTTGTGGTAGACCACATGCACGGGATCCAGATGGCGGCGCATGACGCCTTGCGCATCTGGTCTGTGTAATTGCAGCAAAGCGAACGGGAGGATAAAACGATGGTAAACGGGAAAATTTCGATCGGATGGGCACAGGGCGATATCACGCCGCAACGAAAGACGCTGGTGTGCGGGCAGTTTCACACCCGCATCGCCGACAAAGTGGTCTCGCCACTGACGGCAAACGCGCTGGCGTTCGAAACCGTCGGTTCAGACGGCGCCAAAGAGCAGGCCGTGCTCCTGTCATGCGACCTGCCCTTTGAGCGCTTCAAGGGCGATATGCTGCAGGTTCTGGCCGGCAGATGCCCGGATCTTGACCACCGCAAGATCACGGTGAACTGCACCCACACGCACACGGCGCCAGCCTTGCGCCGAGGCTGGTATGACGAGCCGGAAAACGATCCGGATTTCATGAATCCCGATGAGTAGCGCCTCTGGCTGGTCCAGCAGCTGGCCGATGTGATCGAGTACGCCTGGAACAAACGTCAACCCGGCAGTATCGCGCGCGGCTTCGGTTATGCGGTTGTCGGACGCTGCCGCAGAGCCGTCTACGCAG
>JAAYJD010000315.1 GCA_012523135.1 Clostridiaceae bacterium | reverse complement strand
CGCCCGCCTTGTCCATCGCATTGAGGGCGCAGGGGATTTTCAAATTGGTCAGGTTGCCGGTCACAAAGGCCAGGTAACTGCCGGCGGAACCGAGCATGGGGACGAAGGTAACAAACTCGATGATCGTGACCGGGATGAAGATGATGGCTGTCGGGATGAAGCCGGCGACGAAAGCCGGCCAGGCGATCGGCGCGTCGAAAATCAGGCTGCACAGCACCGGGAAAGAGAGGAACAGGAGCAGGGCCGCGCTGTTCCAGATCCGGCCATAGACGTGGGTTTGGTGTTCAAATGAACGATCAGCTTTCATGGGGCACCTCCTAGGACAGCCAGCGGGTGAGCGGAATGGCCAGGACCATGCCAACCACCATCGAGATGGGCAGCGCGTACTCGTTCATCCAGGTCCATTTCAGCTTTTTGACCAGAAGGCCGCATCCCACCATGACCAGTGCGGACAGCGCCATGACAAACACGGGAATCCAGCCGGCCAGTCCCTGCGAGATGTCCTTGAAGACCATGCCCAGGAAGGTGGCGATCATGCCCAGGAAGAGGGCGGACATCAGGATTTTGCTCCAGTTGGGATCGCGGGCACCGACCCGCGACAGACCTCGCTTGTATTTTTCGACCAGAAACAAGCTGAGTACCAGACCGCCGACGACACAGACCGACATGACGGCCGCGATGGTGACAAACTGGCTGGCCGTGATGCCAGCTGCCGTGATCTCGCTGGCGGAGGCGATCTGGCCGGTCTTGGCAAAGCCTTCCATGGCGTTGGCCGCCGCCGCGGTCTCGTAGGTCAGCGCCCCGATGATCGACAATCGCAGCCAGGGCAGGGCGGCGCCCAGTTTGCCGGCCAGGGCGACGACCCCGATCAGGATAGCGACAGCCGGAGCCACGGTGAACACGGCGGCGTTGACGATCGTTTTTCGGATTTTTTCAGCGGGGATTTTGAGGGCTCTGGCGCGCCGGACGGCTCGGACCAGAAAGAAGATGGATTGGGCGGCGACAAACAGGATGATCGCGCCGGCCAGCAGGTAGAGGATCGGGCTGTTCGATGAAAAAGCCATGGTCATTCCTCCAGGTTCGCTTTGCACTAAGCGTAGCGCCAACCGGATGGGCTGTCAACGAAAGCCGCACCCCATCTAGTCGAACCGGCCATCTTTGCATACAATGGAGTCGTGAACGAGAAGCATGAACACGATATAACCGCAACCGCCGCCCGCGCCAAGCGGACCCTACCGCTATGGGCCAGCCTGATTTTGCTCGTGCTGGTCGCGCTGCTGGCCATGCTGCTGCCGTCCGAACCGCTGTTGCTGGGCCAGGACCCGGTCACCTATCTGCAATCGGACTGGCAGGTCAGGTTGCCGGACGGGTCGGTGCAGCTTACCGATCTGCCAGCGGACATCTCCCTGCCGCCGGCAACCGTCTACACAGCCCGGTACACGTTCCGTCAGGCTTTTCCCGACGGCATGGTGCTGCGCATCCGGTCGTCGATGCAGGCGGTGGCCGTTTTCCTCGACGGGGTTTGCCTCTTTCAATCGGAAAAGCCCCAGATCGGCTGGATCCGTGTCCCTGAGGCGAGTGTCTGGTATTTTGTCAACCTGCCTGCCGAGCTGCAGGGCAAAACCCTGGTCCTCGAACTGTCCTCGCCCATCCCGGCCTTTTCCGGCCTGGTCAACCCGATCGCCATCGGCAGCGGCGACGCCCTCCTCTATGATCTGCTGGCTTGCAACTGGATCAACTTGCTGATCGTCCTGTTCCTGCTGGTGCTGGGCCTTTTGGCCATCCTGTTTTCGTTTCTGATCCGCCAGGTGCAGGACAACCGTCTCCTCTATTTGGGCCTGTTCGCGATTTTCGTCGCCCTCTGGCTGTTGTCAGAAGCCCGGCTGATGAAGTTTTGGATCGGAAACCGCTTTCTCATCGGTGCGATCAGCTACATCCTGATAGCCTTGATCCCCGCGTCGCTCCTGCTCTATTTGCGTGACACCGCGCTGGCTCGCTACAAGCGGCTGCTGGCGATCCTGGCTGCTGTCTTCGCCGGGCTTTGCGTGGGCAATCTGGCGCTGCAGCTATCTGGCATGGTGGCCCTGATCCGGTCGGCCGTTGTGACCAACAGCCTGACCCTGGCGGCGATCCTTTTGATCACCGGCCTGCTCGTTTGGGATGTGCGCAGGCATAAAAGCAAGGCGGCAGGCCATTTCCTGCTTTACGTCAGCGTCCTGATCGTGTCGGCCGTGATCGAGATCGTCCAGTTCCTGGGCCGCCATTACGATTCGACCTCCAGCTACGGCCGGATCGGCATCGTCATCTTTTTCCTGTTCTT
>JAAYJD010000049.1 GCA_012523135.1 Clostridiaceae bacterium | reverse complement strand
TCGGGTGTCGCAACGTCTATTCCGCTTCGGAACCGTTTTGCCTGCGGCCCAGCCGGTCCATGCCCCAGGCGATGGCAAACCCGGCCGCGGCGCTGGCCAGCGCGCCCAGAAAATTGACAAACCCTGTGAACTGCACCGGGATGATCATCAGCGTCGATGCGACCACGATGCCCAGGATGACGTAATACACGTAGGTGTAGAAGCGCTTGAGCAGCCAGTTCACCAGACGGGCTGTCAGGGCGACCGTCACCACGAGACCGGCCAGCCAGGGCAGCAGCACCGCCATGTCCAGTCTGACGATGCCGGCTGTAAGGGACTGGTACAAACCCATCAGGATCAGCAGCGAAGACGAACTCAGGCCGGGCACCACCAGGCTGAGGCCCCAGGTGATGCCGCAGAAAAAGTACCACCAGCCATTGGGCGCGATGCTGACCGCCTGGCCGCGGCTGATCGCCAGGAACAGAACGTACAGGACGATCAGGCTGCCTGTGAAATAGGACCAGGCTCTGGGCGATGTGCCGAAGCGGTTGGCGTCCCGGAACAGGGACGGCAGCATGCCGGCGATCATGCCGACAAACAGCGCGACCGTCCAGACAGACGAGATCTCGAAAAGCAGGACGACCAGTCTGGCCAAACCGAGAAACCCGAGCACCCAGCCGACCAGCAGCGGGACGAACAGGGGCCAGGAGCGGCGCAGCGTCTGGATGGGATGGGCCAGCAGGGCCATCAGGGGCTGGTAGACGCCAAATGCCACGGCCAGCACGCCGCCGCTGATACCGGGCAGAATGGCCCCGCCGCCGATCAAGGCGCCCTTCACGACATCAAGTATCCACTGTCCGGCTCGTTTTATCCACATGTGCCTGAGTCCTCCAGAAGCTGGCTGGCAGGATTTTAACACCTGCAAGGCTCATCATAGCACGGCCGGACGCCGGACAAAAGACGGGGCGGCTTGCATGTCGCCGCCAGGTCGCCGATAATGAGGAGAAAACGCACCTGTTGGAGGACCCGTCCATGATGAACGAAACCATCGATCTGCGCAGCGATACCGTCACCTGGCCGACGCCGGCCATGCGCCAGGCCATGGCCGCCGCGCCGGTCGGCGACGATGTCTACGGCGATGACCCGACCGTCAACGAACTGGAGCGCGAAGCCGCCCGGCTGCTGGGCAAGGAGGCCGCCCTGTTCGCCGCCAGCGGCACCATGGGCAACCAGCTGGCATTGATGGCCCAGGTCGTGCGCGGCAACGAGGTCATCTTGTCTGACCGCTGCCACATCATTTTCCATGAAGCGGGCGCGGCGGCGATTCTCTCCGGCGCCCAGCTGCGCTGTTTGCCGGTTCATAAAGGGCAGATGGCCCTGGAAGATGTCGAGAAGGCCATCCGCAAGACGCCTGAGGATATCCACAGTCCCCGGACCGATCTGATCTGCCTGGAGACGGCCGATTCGGACGGCGTTGTTTTGCCCCTGGACTACCTGCGCGCCATCCGGGCGTTGGCCAGCCGTTACAAGATTCCGGTTCACCTGGATGGCGCCCGCCTGTTCAACGCGGCGACAGCCCTGGCGACCCCCGTCCAGGAAATCGCCGCCTGCGCCGATACGATACAGATCTGCCTGTCCAAGGGGCTTTGTGCGCCCATCGGCTCTTTGCTGGTTGGCCCGGCCGAGACCATCGCGCTGGCCCGGCGCAAGCGCAAGATTCTGGGCGGCGGCATGCGCCAGGCCGGCATTCTGGCCGCCGCCGGCCTGATCGCCCTGCGCGAAATGCGCCTGCGTCTGCAGGAGGACCACGCGACGGCCCGCTGGCTGGCCGATCAGCTGGCCCGGCGCCCAGACTGGTTCGAGCTGGTCCGGCAGCCTGAAATCAACATGGTTTTCTTCCGCCTGACCGGCTATCCCGTCGCTGAAAACCAGCTGGCCGACAAGCTGGCTGAACAACGCATCCTGATCAACGGCCCGGATGAGCATGTTTTCCGGTTCGTCACGCATTACTGGGTGACACCGGACGACGCCGCAACGGTCGTGGCTCTGCTGGTGCGGCTGGCACAGGAAGCCTGACCCGGTCCGCGTTCGCATATCGGGGCTGATTTGACGCTTATTGTCGGCGAATCAGCCCTTTTCATGCGCTGCCGCCTTGCTAGACTGAAATCCACAGGCCGGAGATCATTTTCCGGCCACGTGTGGAAAGGAGGCAGGCAGATTCATGATCCGTTCTCATCCACAGCCCGTCACCCAATTGGCCGCAGGCCCTCAGTCTCCGGTCAAGAGCAAAATGGATGTGATCATCGCCGATTCAGATTGCGATTACGCCGCTGCCCTGGCCGAGGGCCTGGCGCGGTATCGTCAGAACCTCGAGATCCATCAATGTCATCATCCGGAACAATTGCGCCACTGGATCGACGCGGCGAAAGGCAAGCAGCAGAGCACCATATTCCTGTACAATGCCAGCGAATTTGTCGAACTGACCTATCTCGCACCCGCTTCTGTATGGCCACCCTGCTGGAAAGCCGTGCCGATTCTGGCGTCCCCCCCGGACTGCCTGCCTCCCGATCCGCCGCCTTCGGAACCGGCTTTCTACCGCTACGGTTCCGTGAACACGCTGGTCCGCTCGCTATTCGATTCGGATGCGCCCCCCGGGCCAGAGCCCGCTCAGGCTGCGGAAGAAAACGTCCGGTTGCAGCCAGCCAGGCTCTGGCTGACGGTTTCCCTGCAACCGGACCTGTCCGGCCAGGGTTGCCTGCGTCGTCTGCGCCTGCTGCTGCGCGAAGGCCGGCAAGTCGTGTATCTGCCTTTGATGCCAACCTACCTGATGGCGGCGGTCAACAAACCTGCCAGTGGCCTTTCTCTGTCCGATTGTCTTATGCAGCTGGCCGGCCACGCGGTCGACGCCAACGAGATCGGACAGTACTGGCAGCCCCATCCGGACGGTTACCTGTGTTTCCGGCCGCCTGAGCGGGCCGATGACCTGGTCAGCTGTGAAGCCGATTATCTCCGCCAGCTCGTCCTGGTTCTCAAGCAGCGGACCGAAAGCGACCCGACCGGCCAGATGACGGCGCTCATCCATTGCGCCGGCATTCCCCTGGCCTCGATCGGGGCGGTCGCCGTTCTCTGCGATGTCTGCGAAATCGACCTGCCCGGCGGCAGCAGCTTTGCCGCGCTGGCCGCCCGCGAGGAGGCGGCCCGCCTGATGGCGCTGCTGCCACCGGGCTGCCGCGCCGTGCACCATGTCGGTCCTGAGGCCACACGGTTACCCGCTGCGGACCACGAGAAAGGCGGACGGCAGGATGCGTCTTGAACCCAATGCCCCGAAACCGTCCGTCCTGGATGCGCAGAGCCGCAAGACACTCACCGAACAGGTCCTGCAGGCGATCCAGGGCCGCGAGGCCGTCTCGGACCAGGAACTGCGCCAGGTGATCCTGCTGACGGTCGCGCACGCCTACAGCGGGTCCCGCTACAGTTTCAGCGAGCGCCAGGCAGCGGCCAGCCAGCTGTTCAACGCCATGCGGGGCCTGGATCTGCTCCAGCCGCTGGTCGATGATCCGGAAATCACGGAGATTATGGTCAACGGCCCCGGCAGCATCTTCATCGAAAAACAGGGACTGCTCCAGGCGACAGATCTTTCCTTTGACAGCTCGGAGCATCTAACAGGCGTGATCGCCAATTTCTTCGGTCGCGCCAACCGCCAGATCCATGAAAAGCGGCCGTTGGCCGATATGCGCCTGCCGGACGGGTCGCGCGTCCATGCCGCCTTGCCCCCCGCGGCCCCGGACGGCCCGGTCCTGACCATCCGCAAGTTTGTCGGCCTGCGGCCGGACATGCGGCAGCTGATCGAAAGCGGCTTCATCTCTGTCGAGGCGGCCGATTATTTGGCCAAGGCGATCCGGGAACGCAAAACGCTCTTCCTGTGCGGCGGTACCGGGTCGGGGAAAACGACGTTCCTGAACATCCTGGCCGCGTGCATCCCGGCACATGAGCGGGTCATCACGATCGAGGACGCGGCCGAACTGGCGCTTCAAGGCCTGCCGCATGTCGTCCGGCTCGAAGCCAGGCTGCCAGGCCCGGACGGCAGCGGGGAAATCACGCTGGCTGAACTGATCCGGGCCTCGCTGCGCATGCGGCCGGATCGGATCATCGTCGGCGAGGTACGCGGCCGGGAGGCATTCGATATGCTGCAGGCCATGAACACCGGCCATCCGGGGTCGCTGTGCACCGGGCACGCCAATTCCTGCCTGGATATGATCGACCGGCTGTCCCTGATGGTCCTGATGGCCGTTCAGATGCCATGGGACGCGATCCGCTCCCTGGTTGCGTCGGCCCTTGATCTTATCGTCCATCTGAAGCGGACAGGCACCGGCCAGCGAATCGTCCAGGAAATCGCAGCCCTCACCTGCAGCCAGAGCGGCGTGCTCGATCTGGCCCCTGTCTTCATCCGGAATCCGGGAGGTCAGCTGATCCGTGCCTGACATGCCATGCAACAAGCAAAACAAACGTATGCGGCCGGGGTTGCTGCTCAGCCTGGTCATCGGCCTGGCAGCCGCCTGGCTGGCTGTCGGAACTTTTCTGCCGGCTGGCCTGCTGCGCCTGGTGCTGGCGCTTGCTTTCGGCTCCTGTCTGGGTGTTGCCTTCGTCCGCCGGCAATCCGGCCGCCAGCTCAGGCTGGCACAGGAGCAGTTCAAATGGTTTCTGGAGCTGATCATCACCCGTTTGTCCTCAGGTACGACCCTGGAGCGGGCCATCTCCGACGCGCTGCCGGGCATGGAGCAGCTGCTGGGCCGGACATCGCCGTTTTTGCAGCAGCTGCGTGAAACCGTCCGCCAGCTCGACGCCCGCCGGCCGCTCGACGAGCTGCTGCTCGGACTGGCCAGGCGCGCCGCCTGTCCCGACGCGACACACTTCTTCCAGATGCTGCCCGAGCTCCGGCGGACAGGCAGCCAGGTCACGACCTTCGTCCGCCAGAACCTGCGCATGGTCACCGAACAGCTGCAGCTGCAGCAGACGGTCTGGGCCGAGACGGCTCAGCGCCGGCTCGAAGCGGCCTTTCTCAGCCTGATGCCTTTCTTGCTTGCGGCCACGTTCCGGAGCAGTTTCGACGCGGCTACGACCGCGCTCATGGCGCAGCCGGCCGGCCTGGCCGGCATGGCCGCCGCCTGCTGCCTGGCCATCGCGGCCGCCGCCCTCACCGCAGGCAACGGCGCGGTCCGGCCCTGGAAAGCGCCGCCCGCCCGGCCGCGCCGTGTGAAACCAGTTTTGCCGGGACGCCTGTCCGCATGGCTGAACGCGTTTTACCTCAATGGACTGCCCGCCGCGTACAGCGCGCGCTTGCTGCTCGTTTTGGCCGGTCTCGGCCAGCGCGGCGGCATCGATCCCGTTTTTTTCTGGCGCCGCAAGCTTCGCCTGATCGGGTTGGGCCTGCTGCCCGGCCTGGTTGCCAGCATGGTCGAAGCGGCCGCCTGGCCGCTTGTCCTGGTCTTCCCGATCCTGCTCAGCGTGCTCCAGGACCAGCAGCTGCTCGCTGCCGAACGCAAAATCCAGGACGATTACCGCCTGAACTATCCCCTGCTGCTCAACCTGCTGAGCGCACTTCTTCTGGCCGGCCTTTCCCTGCATCGCTCGCTGCAGATCGCCTGTTCCGCCCTGCAGCCGGCGACTACCTCCGCGGCCGGTTTGGCCCGGGATCTGGACCTGGCCAGAAGCCAGTTGCAGGCCGGACAGCCGATCCGCCAGATT
>JAAYJD010000314.1 GCA_012523135.1 Clostridiaceae bacterium | reverse complement strand
GCGAGGTCTTCCGCTCTGGCTGCTGCTTCCAGCGCAGCCGCGGCAAGATATTCTATTTCCGTCCCGGCCACGAGACATTCCCGGTCTATCACCAGCCCGTTATCCAGCGTGTGCTGCTCAACGCGATCCGCTGGGCGGCTCCGGTCGAAGCCGCGCCGACGATAACCGGCCTGGTCAAACCGCTTGAGACGATCTGAAGAACGCCAGAGGGCGGCCGAACATTGCGTTCGGCCGCCCTCTGTGATAGTCTGGTAGCGTACCAAATCCAAGAAATAGGTCCATATTCATCCGATCCTGTTACGACGAAATGGAGGGACGATCATGACGCAAGGAAAGTACGGCCTGAACCTCACGGCAATCGCGATACTCGGCTTTGTCTTGGCCTTTTTCGGGTTGCTCGAGGCCCTGATTCTCTTTTTGGCCTATGCCCTGATCCTGGAAAAAGATCAGTGGCTGACCCGGCAGGTGTTCCAGGCCTTTTACCTGACGTTGGCCTACAAGGTGGCCCTAACGGTGGTCGGCTGGTTCTTCACAGCGATCAACGCCTTCTTCGGCCTGTTTGACGCCTACAAGGTGATCAACTTCTTCACCAGTGTTCACAGCGTCATCCGATTCCTGCTGAACATCGGGCTGTTCGTGCTGGCCCTGATCGCGGTATTGCGCCTGGCCAAGAGCAAAGACGCCAACCTGCCCGTATTGGCCGGCCTGACCGACAAGACAATGGGCCTCATAAAACCCAAAGCCAAACCTCAGCCCCAGCCCGCGCCAGCTGCCTATACCGCACCCCCGCCTCCGCCTCCTGCCGCGCCGGCCGCGCCGCCCCAGGCGGCTTACCAGCCGCCGACGCCTCCGCCGCCGCCCGCCGCGCCCGAAGCTCCTCCCGTTGTGAGCGAACCGCAGCCGGAAGAGGCGTCTCAGCCTGAAGAGCAACCTGTCGAGGAAGCCGCGCCACCTGCACCAGCGGCCGACAAGAACAGCTGGTTCTGCACCCAATGCGGCAAGGAAAACCAGGGTAATTTCTGCATCGGCTGCGGCGCTCCCAAGCCCAAGGCCTGATCACAAAAAATGGCCTGTCCAGCCTGGCCGTGAAACGGCCGGCTGTTGGCGATAATCTGCCGAGTGTCATTTGAGAGGGAGGAACGATCATGTACTGTCCGAATTGTGGCAAGCAAAATCCCGACGATGCGAAGTTCTGTGAAAGCTGCGGTGCGCCGACAGCTGCAGCAGAAACCCCTAAGGCTGCCCCGCCGCCGCCTCCACCGCCGCCGCCCCAGCAGCCGGTGTACAACCAGCCGCCGGTCCAGCAGTATGCGCCGCCTCAGCAAACCTACTATCCGCCTCAGCAAACCTACAACGCGGCCGCCGCCGGCGGCGCGCCTGTCATGTCGGTTGGCTCGTATATCGGCACCATGCTCTTAAGCGCCATCCCGCTGGTCGGTTTTATCCTCCTGCTGGTCTGGGCTTTCGGCAGCGATACCAATCCGAACAAGAAAAACTTCTGCCGCGCCTACCTGATCCTGATGCTGATCGGCGTCGTGCTGAGTATCATCTTCGCCGGTGTCCTTGGCGGCATCATCTCCAACCTGATTAACGATATCTCCTATTATTGATCGAACAAACGCACCAAACAAGCAGGGCGGCCGCAAGGCCGCCCTTTTGTCAGTTCAGGCCGGCGGGCTGTTATCGATCTCGAAGATCTGGCCCTGCCAGTTGCGAAAGACCGCCTTTTCGCGCCCGATATAGAGCAGGTAGTTCGGCAGCAGCGGTGTCTTGCCCAGACCGCCGGTTCCGTTGACGATGTAGGTGGGGATAGCCAGCCCCGATGTCGATCCGCGCAGCGATTCCATGATCTCCAAACCCTCCTCAAGCTTGACCCAGAAATGGGCCGTGCCGCGTACCTGCTTGGCGTGGAAGATGTAATACGGCCTGACCCGGATGCGCAGCAGCTGCTGGTTCAGCTTGCGGACCACGAAGGGGTCGTTATTGACCCCGTTCAGAAGCACCATTTGGTTGCCCAGCGGGATGCCCGCGTCGGCCAGCAGGGCGCAAGCCTGGCGCGCTTCCTTTGTAATCTCGGCCGGGCTGTTGAAATGGGTATTAAAATAAAGCGGGTGGTATTTCTTCAAAATCTTGACCAGTCCCGGCGTGATGCGTTGCGGCAACGTCACCGGTGTGCGTGACCCGATGCGGATGATCTCGACATGCTCGATTTGACGCAGTTCGCCCAGCAGCCAGTCCAGGCGCGCGTCGCTCAGCATCAGGGCATCGCCACCGGTCAGAAGCACATCGCGGATCTCCGGGTGGCTGCGGATATAGGCCAAAGACTGCTCCAGCACGTGCGGG
>JAAYJD010000313.1 GCA_012523135.1 Clostridiaceae bacterium | reverse complement strand
TCGATGCGAGTGTTATTATTTTATAACGCGTCATAAAGTGGAGGCATATCGCCTGCACTTTCTTGCTGCGAAAGACTCTTTTCAAATCAATTATAGCATTTGCAGAGGAGTCGTCAATATTGAGTCAGTAATGTTGTTGTGAATGACCAACAAAACGGCAGTGCCGAAGCTTGCGTGAGGTGATCATTAATGGTGCGACCCGTCCAATTGGGCAGAACCGAGCGGATGTCCTATTCCAAGATCAATGAAGTGATCGACATTCCCAATCTAATCGAGATTCAGAAGAACAGCTATCAATGGTTTCTCGATGAAGGCCTGATGGAAGTTCTGCGCGATGTGTCGCCGATAACGGATTATTCAGGCGATATCGAGTTGTCTTTCATCGACAAGGAATTTGACGTTCAATCACCGACCTATTCCATTGAGGAGTGCAAGGAACGCGATGCCAACTTTGCCGCGCCGCTGCGGGTCAAGGTTCGCCTGCGCAACCGCAAGGACGACATCATCAAGGACCAGTATATCTACATCGGCGAATTTCCCATCATGACCGATAATGGTACCTTTATCATTAATGGTGCCGAGCGGGTCATCATCAGCCAGTTGGTCCGCTCGCCGGGCGCCTATTTCGATATCGCGCTGGACAAGACGGACAAAGAGCTGTATTCCTCCCAGATCATCCCCAACCGCGGCGCGTGGCTGGAATACGAAACCGACAGCAACGACCTGATCTGGGTCCGCGTTGACCGGACGCGCAAATTTCACCTGACCATCTTGCTCCGTTCCCTCGGCTTCGGCACGAACGAGCAGATCGTCGAGACGTTCGGCGAAGAGAACAGCCTGATGCAGACCATGCTTAAGGATGGCTGCCGCAACCGTGAGGAAGGCCTGCAGGAACTGTATAAGAAACTGCGTCCCGGTGAGCCGGTGTCGGTTGAAGGCGCTGAATCGCTGCTCAACAACATGTTCTTTGACCCCAGGCGCTATGATTTGGCCCGGGTCGGCATTTACAAGATCAACAAGAAGCTTTCTTTGGCGACCCGCCTGGTCGGGCACCGCGCCGCCCAGAATGTCGTCGATGACAACGGCGAACTGCTGGTGGCCGCAGACGAAATCATCACGGCGGAAACCGCCCGCCAGATCCAGAGCGCCGGCATCAACGAAGTGCTCGTGTTCCCGATCCAGGTTGTCGGCAGCACCGTCAACCAATCTGAGAACAAGCTGAAAATCATCGGCAACAACCGCGTTGACGCGGTCGATTTCCTGAAACGCTATTTCAGTGCCGATGAACTGGGCGACCTGGATGTCCGGTCGCTTGGCCTGACCGAGAAAGCGCGCACCGGCATGCTGCGCGGGCTGGTCATGGAAGCCAAGGCGCATGCCGATCCGATCGTTGAGCTCAAGCGCCAGATCATGGACCATATCCCGGACCTGATGCCCAAGCATCTGACGGTCGACGACATTGTCGCCTCAGTCAGCTACCTGATCGGCCTGGAATACGGCATCGGCAGCCGGGACGACATCGACCATTTGGGCAACCGGCGTATCCGCTCGGTTGGCGAACTGCTGCAAAACCAGGTGCGGGTCGGTTTTTCCCGCATGGAACGTGTCGTGCGCGAGCGCATGGGCACCCTGACCGACATGGCCGCGGCCACGCCGCAGATGATCGTCAACACCCGGCCGGTCAGCGCCGCGATCAAGGAATTTTTCGGCTCCAGCCAGCTGTCCCAGTTCATGGACCAGCCCAACCCGCTGGCCGAGCTGACGCACAAGCGCCGCCTCTCCGCGCTGGGCCCCGGCGGTCTTTCGCGTGAGCGCGCCAATTTCGAAGTGCGCGACGTTCACTCATCGCATTACGGCCGCATGTGCCCGATCGAGACCCCTGAAGGCCCGAACATCGGCCTGATCAACTCCCTGGCGACCTATGCCCGGGTCAACCGCTATGGGTTCATCGAAACGCCCTACCGCGTCTACGACAAGGAACAGGGCATCGTCACCGGCGAAGTCAAATACATGACCGCCGATGAGGAAGACTATTACTACATCGCCCAGGCCAATGAGCCGCTCGACGAGACAGGACACTTCATGGACAAGCGGATCATCTGCCGCTACCTGGATAAATTCCTGGAAGTCGATCCGATTCAAGTTGACCTGATGGATGTCTCGCCCAAGCAGCTGGTCTCCGTCGCGACCGCCCTGATTCCCTTTTTGGGCAACGACGATGCCAACCGGGCCCTGATGGGATCCAACATGCAGCGCCAGGCCGTGCCGCTGATCAAGACCGAGGCGCCGATTATCGGCACGGGCATGGAATACCGGGCCGCCAAGGATTCCGGCGTCTGCCTGGTCGCCCGCAACGCGGGGATTGTCGAGTATGTCAGCGCCGACAAGATCGTCGTTAAGACCGGCTCGATGAGCTTCGACACCTACCGCCTGACCAAGTACCAGCGCTCTAACCAGGGGACCTGCATCAATCAGCGGCCGCTGGTCAAGAAAGGGGAGACGGTCGAAGCCGGTGACATCATTGCCGACGGCCCCTCTACGGACAGCGGCGAGCTTGCGCTCGGCCGAAACGTCCTGATCGGGTTCATGACCTGGGAAGGCTACAACTACGAGGATGCCGTCCTGATCAGCGAGCGGCTGGTGCGCGATGACGTGTACACGTCAATCCATATCGAGGAGTACGAGTGCGAAGCGCGCGACACCAAGCTGGGGCCTGAGGAAATAACCCGTGAAATCCCCAATGTGGGCGACGAAGCCCTGCGCGATCTCGACGAGAACGGGATTATCCGCATCGGCGCCGAAGTGCATGCCGGCGACATCATCGTCGGTAAAGTCACGCCCAAGGGCGAAACCGAACTGACAGCCGAGGAGCGCCTCTACCGGGCTATCTTCGGCGAGAAAATCCGCGAGGTCCGCGACACATCCGTGCGCATACCCCACGGCGAAAGCGGCATCGTGGTCGATGTCAAGGTCTTCACCCGCGAGAATGACGACGACCTCAAGCATGGCGTCAACAAGCTGGTGCGCGTCTACATCGCCCAGAAACGCAAGATCTCGGTCGGCGACAAAATGGCTGGCCGCCATGGCAACAAGGGTGTCATCTCCAGGATACTGCCTGAAGAGGATATGCCCTTTTTACCGGACGGCACACCGCTTGACATCGTGCTCAATCCGCTGGGCGTCCCGTCGCGCATGAACATCGGCCAGCTCCTGGAAGTCCATCTTGGCCAGGCAGCCAAACAGCTGGGCTGGAAAATCGCCACCCCGGTCTTTGACGGCGCGACCGAGCAGGACGTCATCGAGGCGTTTGCCAAGGCCGGCATCGACCCTGACGGCAAGACGACCCTGTACGACGGCCGCACCGGCGAAGCGTTTGAGAGCAAGATCACGGTCGGCATGATGTACTACATGAAGCTGCTCCACCTGGTCGACGACAAGATCCATGCCCGCTCGATCGGCCCCTATTCGCTTGTCACGCAGCAGCCTCTGGGCGGCAAGGCCCAGTTCGGCGGCCAGCGCTTCGGCGAAATGGAAGTCTGGGCCCTTGAGGCGTATGGCGCCAGCTATACCCTGCAGGAGATTTTGACGGTCAAGTCCGATGACATATCCGGCCGAACCAAGACCTACGAGGCGATTGTCAAGGGCGAGAGCGTGCCTGAAGCCGGCGTACCCGAATCCTTCAAGGTTCTGGTCAAGGAACTGCAAAGTCTGGCGCTCGATGTCAGGATCTTCTCGGAGAAAAACGAAATGATCGACATCAAGGAATCGGTGGAAGAAGAAAACGACCTGCCGGAGATCGACCGCTCCAAGCTGGATGAGCTGATGGGGGTCACTCTGGTCGACGACAACTTCGCTCAAGCCGGGTTTACGGAAGGCCTTCTGGATGAGGACGGCGGCGTGTCCGGCGACCTGGATCTGGATGAGCCGCTCGACGACGCGTTTTCAGAACAGGAAAACCAGGACGCCGGCCAGGATGACGTCGAAGCCGATGATCAGGACTGATGGTTCCTGAACAGGATACGCGTTCAGCCAGAGTCATGAGCGAAAAGGAGACTGACCATCATGTTTGAAATGAATAACTTCGAAGCCATCGGTATCGGCCTGGCTTCTCCGGAAAAAATACTCGAATGGTCCAGAGGCGAGGTCAAGAAGCCCGAGACCATCAATTACCGCACGCTCAAGCCCGAACGGGACGGCCTGTTTTGCGAAAAGATCTTCGGGCCGACCAAGGACTGGGAGTGCCATTGCGGCAAATACAAGAAAATCCGCTACAAGGGGATCGTCTGCGACCGGTGCGGCGTAGAGGTGACCAAATCCAAGGTGCGCCGCGAACGTCTCGGCCACATCAAGCTGGCGGCTCCGGTTTCACACATCTGGTATTTCCGCGGGATCCCCAGCCGGATGGGCTTGATCCTGGATATGTCGCCGCGCAACCTGGAGAAGGTCCTCTATTTTGCGGCTTATGTGGTTATCGATCCGGGCAGCACCCGCTTTACCCCGCGTCAGGTCATTACGGAAAAAGAATACCGTGATGCCGTTGAGGAATACGGCAAAAACAGCTTCCGCGCCAAGATGGGCGCCGAAGCGGTCAAAGAACTGCTGGTCGCGATCAACATCAACGAGATGGCCGAGAACCTGCGCGAGGACTTCCGTTCCTCGAGCGGCCAGAAGAAGGTCCGGATCATCAAGCGCCTGGAGGTTGTCGAGGCGTTCAAAAAGTCAGGCAACCGGCCTGACTGGATGATCCTTGACGTGCTGCCGGTTCTGCCCCCCGAGCTGCGCCCGATGGTGCAGCTGGACGGCGGCCGTTTCGCGACGTCCGACCTCAATGACCTGTACCGCCGCGTCATCAACCGCAACAACCGCCTGAACAAGCTGCTCCAGCTGGGTGCGCCTGAGATCATTGTCCGCAACGAAAAGCGGATGCTCCAGGAAGCCGTGGATGCTCTGATCGACAACGGCCGCCGCGGCCGTCCGGTCACCGGTGCCGGCAACCGTGCCCTCAAGTCGCTGTCAGACATGCTCAAGGGCAAGCAGGGCCGCTTCCGCCAGAATCTGCTGGGCAAGCGCGTCGACTATTCCGGCCGCTCGGTCATCGTGGTCGGTCCGGAACTCAAGCTGCACCAGTGCGGTCTGCCCAAGGAAATGGCGCTGGAGCTGTTCAAGCCCTTTGTCATGAAAAAGATCGTGGCTGCCGGGCATGCCCACAACATCAAGACCGCCCGCCGCCTGGTCGACCGGGCCAACGACTTGGTCTGGGACACCCTCGAGGAAGTCATCAAGGACCACCCCGTCCTGCTCAACCGTGCGCCGACCTTGCACCGCCTGGGCATCCAGGCTTTCGAGCCGGTGCTGGTCGAAGGCCGCGCCATCAAGCTGCATCCGCTGGTCTGCACCGCTTACAACGCCGACTTTGACGGCGACCAGATGGCGGTTCACGTCCCGCTGTCGGCCGAAGCCCAGGCTGAAGCCCGCTTCCTGATGCTGTCCGCCAACAACCTGCTCAAACCGCAGGACGGCAAACCGGTCACCGTTCCGACACAGGACATGGTCCTGGGCATCTACTACCTGACAATTGACAAGGATAACGAACCCGGCGAAGGCAAGGTGTTCTCATCTGTCGACGAGGCGATCATGGCCTACGACGCCCATGAACTGGGCCTGCATGCCCGGATCAAGGTGCGCATCCAGCGCCAGGTCCAGGGACAGCGCCTGTCCGGCCTGGTTGAGAGCACCCTTGGCCGTTTTATCTTCAATGCGACCATCCCGCAGAACCTCGGCTTTATCGACCGCTCGCTGCCGGAAAACGCACTGGCCCTGGAATGCGATTTTTTGGTCAGCAAGAAGGAACTCGGCCAGATTATCGAGCGTTGCATCCACACCTACGGCTTGTCCGAGACCGCTGCCCTTCTGGACAAAATCAAGTCCCTCGGGTACCATTACTCGACCGTCGGCGGCATCTCGATCGGCATCTTTGACATGATCGTGCCGGATGTCAAGAAGCGTTACATCACGGACGCCGAGGAAAAGGTTGATTTCGTCAACCGCCAGTTCCAGCGCGGCCTGCAAAACGAAGACGGCCGCTACCGGGCCGTTGTCGAAATCTGGCGCAAGACCACCGACGATATTACGGACGCCCTGAAAAACAACCTGGGTAAATACAACCCGGTCTACATGATGTCCCAGTCCGGTGCCCGCGGCAACATCAACCAGATCAAGCAGCTGGCCGGCATGCGCGGCAACATGAGCGACACGTCGGGCAAGACGATCGAGATTCCGATCAAGTCCAACCTGCGCGAAGGCATGAACGTGCTGGAGTTCTTCATCTCCAGCCATGGCGCCCGCAAGGCGCTCTCGGACACCGCCTTGAAGACCGCCGACTCCGGCTACCTGACCCGCCGCCTTGTCGACGTCGCCCAGGATGTGATCATCCGCGAAGAGGACTGCGGAACGGACGAGTATGTCATGATCGGGGAAGTCCTGGTCGGCGGTTCGGGTAAATCCCGGCGCGTCGTGAAAACGCTCGATGAGCGCATCGCCGGGCGCTACACGGCCCGTGAGGTCGTGGATCCGGAAACCGGCGAAGTGCTGGCCGAGGCCAACATCCTGATCGACAGCAACCTGGCGGCACGCATTACCCGGGCGGATATCAAGCAGGTCCCCATCAGGACCGTGCTCTCCTGCCGTTCGGCCCACGGCGTCTGCGCCCATTGCTACGGTGTCAACCTGGCCTCAGGCGAGGCGGCTGTCATCGGCGAGGCGGTTGGCATCATGGCCGCCCAGTCGATCGGTGAACCAGGCACGCAGCTGACGATGCGGACGTTCCATACCGGCGGCATCGCCTCAGGCGATGACATCACGCAAGGTCTGCCCCGTGTCGAAGAGCTCTTTGAAGCGCGCAAGCCCAAGGGCCAGGCGAGCATCTCCGAAATGGATGGCGTCGTACGCGTCGAGGAGACCGGCAAGCGCAAACGCGATATCACGGTCACTGCGGCCAATGGCGAAGCGGTGACGTACTCCATCCCGCTCAGCGCGCCCCTGCTTGTGAACAGCGGCGATTCCATTGAAGCCGGCGACTTGCTTACCGACGGATCGGTCAACCCGCACGATATTCTGCGCATCAAGGGAATCCGCGGCGTCCAGCAGTACATCATCCGCGAAGTTCTCAAGGTGTACAAGAACAACGGCGTTGAGATTAACGACAAGCATATCGAGATTATCGCCCGCCAGATGATGCGCAAAGTGCGGGTGGATGACCCCGGCGATACCGAACTGCTCACCGGCAGCATGGTCGATATGTTCGACTTTGAAGCGGAGAACGGGCGGGCCAATAAAACCGGCAACACTCCGGCGAGCGGCAAACGCATCCTGCTGGGGATCACCAAGGCCTCGCTGGCGACCGACTCCTTCCTCTCTGCAGCCTCGTTCCAGGAGACAACGCGTGTCCTGACCGACGCAGCAGTCAAAGGCAAGATCGACCCCCTGATCGGCTTGAAGGAGAATGTCATCATCGGCAAGCTGATCCCGGCCGGAACCGGCATGAGCCGTTATCGCAACATCACGGCAGTTCCGGTTGTCGAACAAAATTACGATCTGCTCGAAGTCTGATCGTCGCTGCAAAGCGTAAACACAACAAGAACGGCACGCGCATCACCGCGCGTGCCGTTTTGCATGCAGGCGCAACGGGTTTGTTCAGAGCTTTTTCGTCCAGCAGACGATGCGGTTGGCTTCCATGAAACCGGTTTTCTGGTGGAAGTGGATGCTGCCGGAATTGGCCAGCAGGCAATCGCTGGCAAATTCCCGGCAACCCCGCTGCCTTGCCCAGTCCTCACACAAGCCAAGCAGGCGTGCGGCAACACCGCAACGCCTGGCTTCAGGCTGCACATACACCCCTTCGAGATAGCCGACACGGCCGCTGCTGGTGCCTTCGACATAATCGGTCCGGATTGAACCGTGGGCGAACCCGACGGCACATCCGTCACGCAAGGCTAAAAAGACGACCTGAGAGCGCATGCGGAGCAATCGCCGGTTTTCGGCCTCCAATTCATCAGCATCGTGCCTGCCGCCATACAGCTGCAGGCTCAGCCCGGTGATGGCGGACAGGTCGCGTGCGGTTGCTTTGCGCAAGACAATGGCCACGCGCTCACCGGCCTGTGGCAGGCAGCCGCAGTGCGCCGTATGGCACGTGGGGCTCGTCTGTCCAGACGGCGGCCCGGCCGTGGTACTGGCGCAAAAGGTGAGACAGCAGGTCGCCCCGGCAGCCGCTGAAGACAAGTGGGAGGGGGCTCATCGCCTGCAGGTCGGACAAGTCGGGGCGGGCATCGGGAGCCAGTCCAGAGCAGTCAAGCACCAGGGCTGGCGGCTCGTCGTCCTGGGCATCCATCGCCTGGTCCGGCAGACTGTCCCAATCATCGGCTTTGAGTACGGGCAGGGGACTCGGATTGTCCAGTTGGACGCAGCTGCGTGTTGCGCAGATCCAATTACCGCAGTCAGACGGATGGGCGATGGCCGGCGCGTGTTGCGCGGATCGTTTTCTGTTAAGGGCAGCGATATGCCTGGGACCGGTTCCGCAGCAGCCGCCCAGCAGGCGGATGCCGCCAGGAATGGCTGCGGCCATGGCTGCGGCAAAGTCCTCCGGTCCCATTGGAAATTCGGTTCGGCCGTTGATCAGCTGCGGCAAACCGGCGTTAGGTTTGAGCAGCAAGGGGACAGGGCTGAGCTCGCCAAGCGGCCGCATCAATTCCAGCATTTTTTCAGGACCAAAGGAACAATTCAATCCGAAAGCGGCCACGCCAAGTGAGGCCAGGGTCAGCATGCAGGCCTGGACGGTGTCGCCGGACAACGTCCGTCCGTTCTCAGCGACAGTCATCGAAGCCAGAACCGGATGCTGGCATTCAGCTTGCACCGCAAGAACGGCCGCCCGTGTCTGGGCGAGATCCATCATGGTTTCGACGACAAACAGGTCGACACCTGCGGCCAGCTGGCCGCGCACTTGCTCGCGGTAAATCGCAACCAGGTCCTCGAAGTCGAGATCGCCAGCCGGCTTCAGGAAAAGGCCGGTCGGCGCCAGGTCGCCGGCGACCTGGACCATTCGTTCGGGATGGGCCTTCCGGAAAGCATCCCGGGCTGCGATGCTGATCAGAGCCAGTTGTCGGTTGATGGCTTCGGTTTGGCTCGGGGGCACCTGGTGACGGGTCAGTTTGGTGCGGTTGGCGCCAAACGTGAACGCGTACACGATGCTGGATCCTGCATTCAAGTAGCTTAGCTGCAGGCTCGTCAGTACATCTGGGTGCTCAAGCACCCAGGTTTCGGGACAAACACCCGTGGGCATACCGGCCTGCTGCAGCCGCGTACCGGTCGCTCCGTCCAGCAGCAGCGCATTTTGTTCCAGCAATTGCCATAAATCCTGTTTCTTCATGACACAACACCTCACGTCTCGGGCTCTTCCGGCTGCAGGATGCGGATATTTTCAATCCGGTCGGTCCATGATCCGGACGATGCGGCAAATGGATGCTTGTAGGGGTTGATCGTCACCTGGCTGAGCCGGTTGCAGACGATTAGCACATCTGGACGGTAGGCGACGACCCAGGCCGAGGAATCGGGCTGGACGGGATCGCCCAGGATAACCGCCTGATCCGGCAGGCGGCTGTTCGCTGTGGCGGGCAGGAGCAGCAGGTCATAATCATGGTTGGCAGCCCGTTCGGCCAGTTCCGGCCAGTCAGCGGCCTTGGGCAAAACCTGGAGGCCGGCCAGCGCTAAAGTGGCGGCAATCTGCTCCGCCTGCTCCCGGTTGGTGTAAAGCACGTTCGGGTCGACACCGGAAAAATAATGAAGATGCAGCTCGAGCGATTCCAGTTCGGCCAGGGCCGCCTGCTGCAGACGGCTGAGCGGCCGGCCGGCCGCCGTGAGCAGCACGGCCAGGCGCTGCGACGGGCGCTGGATCAGTGAGCCGGACTGCGGCTGCGGATTGACCAGCAGGTACTGGTCGACACTGGTTTCGTACGGAAAGAAGCTGTAAAAAGGCAGCGCCAGCGCCCGCTGCTGCATACGCGCATCCCAGAGGTTGCGGACAATATCCAGTTCCGCCTCCTGGAGCAGACGCAGCTTGGCTTCTGACGCAACCTGGCGGATTTCGATGGTTTTGACCTGGCCGGCATAGCCCGGTCGCAGCGCCAGCACGACATGATTCGCGCTCGTCTCGGAGACTGAGAATGCGCCGCTGCCCTCCGGGTGCAGATTGGAGTCACGTAGCTCGAAGATGCGTTCCGGTTGAAAGGGGTAATAGTCAGCTTTGAGGACGCCAACGGTCAGCAAACGCAGGTCGGGGTCCGTGACCTGGTCGCTGAACTGGAAATGGACCGTCTGGTCGTCGAACGCCGAAACCTGCACCAGGCTGCCCAGGCGGCTTTTGAGCGGTCCGTCATACGCGGGGGAAAGCAGGCAGGCATATGTGTAGACGACATCCTCAGGCAGGACGACCCGGCCGTCCCGGAAGGTGTGGTCTGTCCGCAGATTGACGCGCAGCAGATGCTGATCGGCGTCAAATTGCCACGACTCAGCCAGCTGACCGATCGGGTTTGCGTCGGCGTCCAGACGCACAAGCGCTTCAAAGACCAGTGAAACGAGGTCCAGTTCGCCGTCTCCGGATGCATACAGGGGGTTCAGCTGCTCGAAGCGGTCATTGACACCGACCAGCAGCCGGTCCTGGCGGGCGTATGCCGAATCTGGCAGCGCGGCAGCAGCTCCGGAGGTCGTTGGGGCCGGACCGGTTGTCCGGCCGGCTTGTTCCTGCTGCCAGCGGCCGACCTCCAGTGCCAGTACGGTCAGCAGGACGATCAGGGCGGTCAGGATGACCCCATACAGGATGTGCTGCCAGCGGGCGAAAAGGACCGCCGGCCTGGCAGAGGCCTCCGGCTGCTGGCTGATCTGTTTTTCTAAATCCGAGCTCTGTTTCATGATTCATCCGCCGGAGCCGGCCTGAACCGGCTTAACACATTGTTCACTGGCGATTCATTATAGCATAACAGCCGGATGGCCGGCCATTGTGCTATAATTGAGCCTTGGAATATGAATACGGCTGCAGGCGGCAAAGCCTGGACAGCCGCCAGGAAAAGAAGGGACCCACTATGTCACAAAACAGCATGCTGCGCAGACGCCGCGCGATTCGCCGCGGACTGGTGCTGCTCCTGATCGCTGTCCTGGCCGTCGCGGCCATTCTTTTTTTCTACGGCACGCGCGACAAGACACCGGTTGTCCGCGCCGCGGCCATCGGCCGGGGCGATATAACCAGCATCATGTACCTGACCGCCCAGCTAAAGCCGGGCGCTATCCAGGAAGTTTCTGTCGGCCGCCAGCTGGTTGAGACGGTGGCCGTCAAGGTCGGTGACCAGGTGCGCCAAGGCGACACGCTGATCACCTTTGACCTTAGCGAGCTGGAGGAGCAGCTGGAAGAGGCGCGCCGTTTGCGCCAGGAGACCGAGGACGCCATCAGCCAGATGACCGGCGAATTGGGCGACCAGGCCGCATCCGCGCAAAAAGCCATGCAGAACCTCCAATACCAGATCAACAAGCTGTCGGGCAACATTGCCGGGTCTTTTTCTGCCCTGAACAACCTGACCGGCTTGCCGCCCTACACGCTTTCAGTCGATCAGGCGGCGATCGACGAGCTGACCGTACGCTTGCAAGCGGTCGACCGCGACGCGCCCGACGCGGCCGGCCAGTATGAAGAGATTCTGCGATCCTATGGCGACACCGTGCGAGTCGTCGCCTCCGACGATTACCAGAAGCAGCTGGATAAGCTGCGCGCCAGCCTGAACGGGGCCAGTTCGGCCACGACCGGCTTGCTCAGCTCTGTTGCCAATCCGGATTTATTAACCGGTCTGACCGCCACTAGCGGGGCGGCCGGCATGGCCCAGTCGGCGCAGAGCCTCTTATCACAGGCGGTCCAGGCTGAACTTATGGCAGAAAACGCGCTGAACAACGCCGTCGGCGAGATTGTTGCCGAGTTTGACGGTCTGGTCGCCCAGGTTAACGCAATCCCGGGAACCTATACCGCGCCGGAGGCCGCATCCAGCCTCAACGGGCTGGATGCACTGAGCGGCTTGTCCGGACTTGGCGGCCTGGCATCCGGCAGCACGACCAAAGTCCTGGTCCTGTATGACAACGTGCGGCCGGTCGCCACCTACCAGGCGAACCGCTACGATGCCAGCCGGCTGGCAGTCGGCATGCCGGTTACATATCACCAGGAGGGCCGCGACTACTACGGCGAAGTTTCGTATAAGAGCAGATTTGCCACCTCGGTTGACCCGGCCGGTTCCGCTGATTCCCTGTTCGGCGGCATGGGGGGCGTCGGGGGTCTGACGAGCGAGCCCGCCCTGACCGTCGACATGACGGTGCGCGGCGACGACCTGTCGCACCTGGTTCTGGGCTTCAACATCGATGCTGAGGTGCAGACCGCGTTTGCCCAGAACGTCCTGCTGCTGCCCGCCGAGGCGATGAAGCGCGAGCTTGGCGTCTATTACGTGTTTGTCCTGGAGGCGGATGGCCGGTTGCGCCGCCAGCCGATCAGCCCCGGGATCCAGTCGGACACGCATGTCGAAGTCAAGGAAGGCCTGGCGGAGGGAGACCGCGTGGTCCTGGGGCCGGCCAACGACCTGACAGACGGGATACTGGTCGAGGAAGGACCGGTTACCTGACATGCCAGCGCGTAAAGAATCTGCCGGACCGGCTGAGCCGGTCATCACGCTGCGCGATGTCTGGAAGACATACCGGACCGGCAAGATCGAATTCACGGCGCTGAGAGACATTAGCCTGGATATCTACCCGGGTGAATTCACGGCGATTATGGGTCCGTCCGGATCAGGCAAGTCGACCTTGATGCACATCCTGGGCTGCCTGGACCACAAGGACAGCGGCAGCTACGTCCTGAACGGCACCGAAATCGGCGACATGACCGCCAATGAGCTGGCCTGGGTTCGCAATCAGGAGATCGGCTTTGTTTTCCAGTCGTTTAACCTGCTGCCCAAGCTGACCTTGCTGGAGAATGTCGCCCTGCCGCTGGTCTACGCCGGCGTCAAGCGGCACGAACGCTTCGAGCGGGCCAGGGAGGCCCTCGCCGCGGTGGATCTGGTCCGCTGGGAGCAGCATCGGCCCAACGAGATCTCGGGCGGCCAGAAGCAGCGGGCGGCGATTGCCCGGGCCATGACACTGAAGCCTGCCCTTCTGCTGGCCGACGAGCCGACCGGCAACCTGGACACGAAGTCCGCCGGCGAGATCCTCAAAGTTTTCACCGAGCTGAACCAGGCGGGTTCGACGATTATCCTGATCACCCATGAGCCGGATATCGCCCGCCAGGCCGGCCGCATCATCCAGATTGTGGACGGGCGGCTGGTGCACGACAGCTCCGGCCGCAACGCACCGCCGCGCAATCAACCGCAAGGCTTGCCGGCCGACAACCAGGAGCGCTGAACCGATGTTTATAGAAAGTCTCAAAATGGCCTTTCACAGCCTGATGGCCAACAAAATGCGTGCCTTGCTCACCATGCTGGGCATCATCGTCGGCATCGCCTCGGTGATCGCCATTGTTTCCCTGGGCGAAGGCGGCAAACAGGAAGTTTTGGGTCAGTTCGACCAGATCGGCGCTTCGACGGTCATGATCCAGGTCCGTTCGAGCGCGGCCCAGACGGGCGATTACATCACCCAGAAAGATATCGAGCTGATCCGCGACCGGTCGGATCTGATCAAAAGCGTAACGGCATCGATCCAGACGATCGCCAGCGCTGCGACGGAGACGGACCAGCGGCGAATCTATCTGGCGGCCATCGACGCCTACTACACCTCCTTTACCGGCATCGACCTGCTGCACGGACGGTTGTTCAACGAAATCGAGTACATGGATGGCCGGCCCGTTGTCGTCATCGACAAAACCGGCGCCGAAAGCCTGTTCGGACGCGAAAACGCGATCGGAGAAACGCTGACGATCAGCCGCAGCGGCCGCCAGCAGCCGGCCACCGTCGTCGGTGTCTGCGAGTCGGTGACCTCCCAGATGACCGCCCTGATGGCCAGCTACGGCATGGACACCAGCGACGCCAGATCCATCCCGTTTTTCGTCTATACGCCGCTGAACACAGCCAGCCGCATCATGGATGGTCAGAACGAGCTTTCCTCGATCAGCATCATGGCCGTCTCGGCCGAACGGGCCGACGAGGCGGCGGGGATGGTGGTGCGCCTGCTGGAAATGCGCCACAGCAACGAAGGACGTTCGGTTTACCGCACGCAGAACATGGCGTCGATCCTGGACCAGATCAACAACGTGATCAACATCATGACGATTTTTATCAGCGCGGTCGCGGCTATTTCCCTATTGGTCGGCGGCATCGGGGTCATGAACATCATGCTGGTGTCTGTCACGGAAAGGACGCGCGAGATCGGAATCCGCAAGGCGATCGGCGCGACCACGACCGATATCATGCTCCAGTTCATCACCGAGTCCGTGATCATGACTTTGACCGGCGGCATTATCGGCATTTTCGGCGGCCTCGGGCTGGCTTACGGCATCTCGTTCGCCGTCCGCCGGATCAGTTCGATCGTGCCGATCCTGAGCATCGAATCCATCGTGATCGCCGTGCTCTTCTCGAGTGCCGTCGGACTCTTCTTCGGCATCTACCCGGCGCGTAAAGCGGCCGGGCTGGACCCGATCGACGCGCTGCGCTACGAATAAGCCCAAGTCCCCGCCAACCCGGTCACACACCAGCTTGACAGCCCGGACAAACTCGCTATAATATAGTCAAAGATAGTCAAAGTCAATCATACTCTGTTTGACTTTGCGAGTTGGGAGGTGTCCGCATGGCGCGGATCAGCGACTTGATAGAGGATATCATCAAGCAGATGATCGACCAGAATGACGGGCGGGTGGAGATCACCCGCAGCGAACTGGCCGACCGGGTCAACTGCGTCCCGTCCCAGATCACCTATGTCCTGGCCACCCGGTTTACCAACAACCAGGGCTACCTGGTTGAGAGCCGGCGGGGCGGCGGCGGCTGGATCCGGATCCGGCGCGTCAGCCTGGCTGAACCGACCCATTATGTGATGCACGCACTGAACGCCATGGGGGACGCGCTCTCCCAGCACCAGGCGGAGGTCCTGGTCCGCAATTTTCTCGATTATGAGATCATCGCCGAGCCGGCCGCCCGCCTGATCGTGGCTGCGGTGTCCGACCGGGCCTTGATTGAGGTCGACGCAGATCGCCGCGACCGGATCCGCATGGCCATCTTTAAGAACATGCTGACCAGCTTGATCGTTGGATAGGAGAGATGGGGATGCTTTGCGAGCGATGCCAGCAACAGGAAGCGACCATTCACCTGACGCAGACCCGTCAGGGCGAGATGACAGAGCACCATTTTTGTGACAGCTGTGCCCGCGAACTCGGGATCGGCCACTCGATCACCGACTATTTCGGCACGATCGGCAATCTTTTCGGTTCTGGCTTGCTGGGCGGCGGCAGCGCCTTCAACCATACGGGCGGCATTCCCGCTTTTGGCGCAGCCGTGCCGCGCAACATCGCCTGTCCGAAATGCGGCCAGACGTTCGAAAAGTTCCGCCATACCGGCCTGTTTGGCTGCAGCCAGTGTTACACCGCTTTTGCCGATCTCCTGGACCCGGTTTTCCGCCGTGTCCAGGGCAACACCCGCCACCTCGGGCGCAAGCACGCACCGAGCGAAGCCCAGCTGCAGGCTGAACGCCTCACGGCCCGGCTTAACGAACTGAAGCAGTCGCTGCAGCTTGCCGTCGCCGAGGAGGATTACGAGCAAGCGGCCCGTCTGCGGGACGAAATCCGGCAAATAAAGCAAGCAGGCACACAACCTGACGAGGGGGGGGAAACCTGATGGCATGGTATATCGACCAGGGTCCGGACAGCGATGTCATGATCAGCAGCCGTGTCAGGCTGGCCCGCAACCTCGAGCAATACGCGTTTCCGCACCGGATGGATGCCCAGACGGCGCGTCAGGCGGCCGATGAAATCGTCAAGGCTTTTTTCCAGGACGACGCCGAGCGCAAGCGGCATTATTTGCTTGTCGACCTGGATTCGCTCAGTTTCGAAGACCGGCTGGCCCTGGCGGAAAAAAGGCTGATCAGCGAAGATCTGGCCAAAGCGGGCGACGGATCCTTTCACCGCGCCATGATCAGCCGCGATGAATCGGTTTCGATCATGATCAACGAAGAAGACCATATCCGCATCCAGTCGATGCAGGCCGGTCTCAATCTGGAGCAGGCCTATGATGCAGCCAAACAGGTGGCTGCAATCCTGGAACGCGAGCTGCCCGTAGCCAGCCATGACAAGTACGGCTACCTGACCGCCTGTCCGACCAACACCGGAACCGGCATGCGCGCGTCGGTCATGGCCCATCTGCCAGGACTGGCCATGGCAGGCCGGATCAAGGATACCGTCGACGGGTTGATCAAGCTGGGATTTGCCGTACGCGGCCATTATGGCGAGCACAGCAAGAGCCAGGGCAACCTGTTCCAGATCAGCAACCAGCTGACCCTGGGAATCTCTGAGGAGGATCTGATCAACGACCTCAAGCGCATGCTCCAGCAGCTGATCGAGCAGGAACGGGGCGTGCGGCGCGAGCTGTACCGCCGACAGCCGCTGCTGCTCGAAGACCGCGTCATGCGCGCCTTTGCCACGCTCAAGTCAGCCCGCCTGATGACGCACGAAGAAGCGACAGAACTGCTGTCGACGGTCCGGCTGGGCATGGCGCTTGGCCTGTTGCCCAATCTGCAGCCTGCGGATGTCAATAGGATATATGCCCTGATCGGACCCGCCAGTATCCAGAAGGCGCACGGTCAGGCCATGTCACCCGCTGAGCGCGACAGCGCCCGGGCGACGGTTGTCCGCGACCTGCTGGAGCCATCGGGCGCCTGACGCCCCATACGGAATTAAAAACTGCCTGGCAGGACCGGGCACAGACAGGGAGGAACCACATATGATGATTCGATTTTCCAACAGAAGCAACGGCGTCGTCGGCGCAGCCTACCAGATCGCCCGCTCGCACGGCCTCAGCTACATCGGCACGGAACACCTGCTGGCCGGCATTTTGGCCGAAGGCAGCGGCTTAGCCTGTGATCTGCTGCAGGCAGCTGGCCTGGACATGGATAAAGTGCGGGCGGCCATCGCCCAGATGAATACGCAGTCTGGAGCAGACACCAGCCTGGATGGGAATCTGGACGCCGAAAAAGTGCTGGCCATGTTTACGCCCCGGACACGCCGGGTGGTCGACCTGGCCGCTTTTGCCGTGCAGCGGCACCAGTCCGATACCATTGAGCCTGAACACTTGCTGGCGGGCATCATCCGCGAGGGAGACAGCTATGCCATGCGCATGATCAAGGCCGCCGGTATCGATCCGCGTGTCTTGCTGCAGCAGCTGGAAAGCCAGTCCGGGTCTGGCCCAGACACGCCGCAAGGCGACGACGAGCCTGGCGAAGCCAGCCAGGACCCGGAAATTGCTGCCATCAACCAAAGCCTCAACGAGCGGGGCCAGGCGGGCGGCAGCAAGAGCGCAACCCCGTCCCTGGACAAGTTCGGCCGCGACCTGACGGTCATGGCCCTGGAAAACCGCTTTGACCCGATCATCGGGCGCGAGGCTGAGATCAACCGGGTCATGCAGATCCTGTGCCGCCGCACCAAGAACAACCCCTGCCTGATCGGCGAGCCGGGCGTCGGCAAGACAGCCATTGCCGAGGGTCTGGCCCAGAAAATCGCCGGCCAGGACGTGCCGGAACCTTTGCGGGACAAACGCCTGGTTTTACTTGACATGGCGGGGATGCTGGCCGGCTCGAAGTACCGCGGCGAGTTCGAGGAGCGGCTGAAAAAAGGCCTCGATGAAGCCGTCAAGGCCAAGAACGTGATCTTGTTTATCGATGAACTGCATACGATCATCGGCGCCGGAGCCGCGGAAGGCGCCATGGATGCCGCCAACATCCTGAAGCCCCTGATGACCCGCGGCGAACTGCAGATCATCGGCGCCACCACCCTGGAGGAATACCGCAAGCACATCGAGAAAGACGCGGCTCTGGAGCGGCGCTTTCAGCCGGTCACCATCGGCGAACCCACGCCGGAGGAGGCTCTCCTGATCCTCAAAGGCCTGCGGCCCAAATACGAAGCGCACCACGATGTCACCATCTCGGACGATGCCCTGGAGACTGCGGTCACTTTGTCGACCCGTTACATCACCGACCGTTTTCTGCCGGATAAAGCGATCGATTTGATCGATGAAGCCGCGTCAAAGCTGCGCCTGGCCAAGAAGAGCGAACCGGCCTCCATCCGGGAAAAACAGCCGCAGCTCGAGGACATGGCGATCCGTAAAAAGCAGGCCGCCGATGAGGAGCGTTTCGAAGACGCCGCCGAACTGCGCCGCCAGGAACAGGCCCTCACGGCGGAGCTGGAAAAGCTGCGTGCCGCGTGGCAGGAGCAGGACGGGCCCAAGGTCCTGGACGGTGACGCCATCGCGGACATCGTGGCCAGCTGGACCGGTATCCCGGTCCGCAAGCTGACCGAGAGCGATCACGAGCGGCTGCGCCGCCTCGAAGAAGAGATCGGCCAGCGCGTGATCGGCCAGGATGAAGCCGTACAGGCGGTGTCCAAGGCGATCCGGCGCGGCCGGCTCGGTCTCAAGG
>JAAYJD010000312.1 GCA_012523135.1 Clostridiaceae bacterium | reverse complement strand
GCTGCCGCCGGTCCACGCCTGGGCAGCGGCGCGCTACATGCTGCCGGGCATCATGGCCCACCAGTCGGCCATGCAAAACAACGCGGCGCTCGACGTGCCGGATTTCGGCGATCCCCCGGCAGACTGGCCGCTGCTGGAAACGTAAACAATCACCCGAGGGCGCGCCGAAAGGCGCGCTCCTGGGTGCATCATCCATTGTCAGCAAGGTCTGTCTGAAGCATGATGGTTATGATCGTTCCCGTTTCTTCATGGCTTTCAATCGAAAAGCGATACTGCCCCGGCATTTTCAGATCAAGCCGTTTGCACACATTGATCAGGCCCATATGAGAACCGCAGGCCATTTCAAGCTGATCTGATTGCATCAGGCAAGTGCGCAGTTCATCCAATTTGGACTGCGGCATGCCCATGCCATTGTCAGAAATAACCATATTGACACAGCTGCTGGTTTTATTGACATGAATGGTGATGAGGAGGAATACGTTCGTGAAACATAAAAAGCTCCTGCGCTTATCAGCGGTCTTGATTGCACTTGCCGTTCTCTTTGTGGTAGCGGGATGCAATCCGGCCACCGCAACGCAGAATTCATCGACACAAAATACGACCAAACAGGGCACTACAGCATCCGGTACGACAACACAAAAGCCTGCGGAAGTCGTGACCTTATCCATGTTTTTTTCTTCACCAGAAATGTATCCGGGGTGGAAGTTCGGTGATGATCCCATAACAAAAGCTTTCATCGAAGAAGTCGGTGTCTCTGTTGACATCAAGTACGCATCCAACAGTGATAACCAAGAGCTATACACCATGTTGTCTTCGGGACAAAAACTGCCAGATTTACTGAAGGCCAAGTTTGATCCGATGTTTATCGATGAAGAATTCGTTCTGCCGCTCAACAAGCTGGCGGATGAACACTACCCTGAGTTCTATGAGCTTCTTCATTATCAATATGCAGACGTTCATTCACTATCAGATGGCAATATTTATTACATGAACAGTATGTATGCGGATATCCGCTCGCTGGGAGAATTGTCAGGCGGTAAAAAAGGTGTTTCCAGCATGGCAGTTAACACCAATTTGCTGGAAAAACTGGGGAATCCAGCCATAGATACGCTGGCTGATGTTAAAGCAGCCGCGTTAATGGCAAAAGAGGACGGCGTAGGTTATCCTATCTTCCTTACTTATTACGCCCCGACTCACAACTTGCATTATGCCCAAGTTATGAATGTCTGCTATGGCGGACCGGGATTTGTCTATCCACAGGATAATGGCGTTGTTACGTTTAACTGCAAATCTGATGCTTATAAACAAGGGATGGCTTATCTGAATGACCTGTACCGGGCCGGTTTAATTCAGGCGGATAACTTTACCTTCGGTATGGGCTCTTCAGACGAGAACGTGAAGCAGATCGCAACATCGGGTGATTGCTTTGCACTGTTTGGCCAGGAGTTTGTTATGCGTCAGTTCCGGTCGACCCTTGGTGTTGGCGGTTCATCCGATGCATACTTGTTCCGTGTTGTGGATTTGCCGACAGGTGCATGATCTACACGGAAAACCCAAAACTGGAGGTCCTATCATATTTGTTTGCTAAGCTTCTCCTTTTGAAGCGTTATATCGATACTGTCATTGAAACCTTTGACAACATGACGCCCGAGCAGATCATCGCGATGAAAGGTCCGGTAACATCCATAACCACACAGATGGCAACGATGATCGTAACCACGGCACCTATCCTGTGCGTCTATCCGTTCCTGCAAAAATATTTTGTCAAAGGAATCATGGTTGGATCTTTAAAGGAATGACATTCGGTAGAAGGGTCATGTCAATGCGTAAACAAGTCATTCAGGCAATACTTGATAAAAAGCTGATCGCTATAGCCAGGGGAATTCCCGTTGATATGGCCGGCTCAATCGTGGATGCACTCCAGCAGGCAGGAATCGTGCTGCTTGAAACGACGTTCGACCTCAAGGCGCGTCATCCAACCGATTCAACCAGCGGGATGATCCGAGAGCTCATCAGCGCGGGTGCCCCCAATATGCTGATCGGGGCTGGCACAGTGCTTACTGTGGATCAAGTTAAGGCAGCTCATGATGCCGGTGCCGCTTACATCGTATCGCCCAATGTGAATCCCGCTGTCATTGGAGAAACGCGTAAATTAGGTATGGTTTCCATTCCTGGCGCCATGACGCCTACAGAGATCATTCACGCCTGGGAAAGCGGAGCAGACTTTGTCAAGTTATTTCCGGCTGATGATTTAGGCTGCCGTTATATCCGCAATATCTGTGCGCCCATCAGTCACATTCCGTTGCTGGCAGCGGGTGTTATCACACCTGAAGCCATCCCCGGCTTTCTGGATGCAGGCATCACGGCATTTGGCACGGCTGCGACAATTTTTCCCTCTGAGCATGTCGGAAACAGGAATTTCACAGGCATGACAGCTCTTGCCAGCCAACTTGTACATGCCATAGATACATGGTGTCGTGAAAACCAAAGCTAACGATCGATATACACCGCCCCGGTGGTCGGAGCATTAATTAAATCAATATTGATTTAATTCAGAGGCTGGGGTATCATGGGGATGATCTCTCAAGTAAAATCGTCTGCAGCGGAGATAAACGGAGGTCGATCATGGCCAAACAGATCTACATTGAAAAAAACCACTTCATGGATTCGGTCCGTCTGATGGGTATCAGTTCCAGGCTTGTTTCTCGAGACAATATCGACCTGGCGGAAATCCAGATGGGAACCCCGGCCAATCAATCGGTCATTCGTTCACTTGGGTTTATGCTGCCAGACGATGTCGGCGCCAACGATTTGATCATTGCGCTGGCTGGCGATTCACAGGAGGCGCTGGACGCGGCTAGTGACGAGCTGCAGCGCCTGATGACGCAGGGAAGCCAGTCACCTGATCAACGCCGCTACAGTTCGCTGGATCAGATCGATCTCACGGACGATCCCTATGACCTGGTTCAGATTTCGCTGCCGGGGCCTTACGCTGCCGCGGAAGCCAATAAGGCGCTTGATCTGGGCCTGGATGTCTTTATCTTCAGCGATAACATTCCATTGGCCGACGAGCTGCAGCTCAAGCGGAAAGGTTGTGACCGTGACTTGCTCGTGATGGGGCCGGATTGCGGTGTCGGCCTGTTGCACGGCATCGCTCTGGCTGCAGGCAGTATCGTCCGGCCAGGACCGGTCGGTCTGGTCGGTGCATCGGGCAGCGGCGCACAGGAAGTCGCCTGCCTGATCGAAAAAGGCGGACTGGGTGTTTCAGCGATCATCGGTACCGGCGGGCGCGATCTATATCCGGAGATTGGCGGTCTGACCATGCTGCAAGGACTGAAGCGGATGGTTGACGACCCCGCAACCGAGGTGATCGTCCTGGTTTCGAAACTGGCCGACCGGCAGGTTATGGATCGTGTCTTAAGCGAAGCGGACGCGTCACCCAAGCCTGTGGTCGCCATTTTTCTGGGTGCGGATGATTCGCTTTATGCCAGACACCATGTCCACGCCGCCTTCAATCTCGAAGATGCGGCAACGAAAGCCATCGAGTTGGTGACCCGAAAAGCGGTGCGTCTGAGCCGGCCGCAGCAGGTGCTTGCTGCCATAGCCAGGCAGGCGGTCGTTTCGCTGCACACCGACGCACGATATCTGCGTGCCTTGTATGGCGGCGGAACCTTTGCCGAGGAAAGCCTGCTTGATCTAAGACGCCAATTGCCGGATACGGTTTTTTACAGCAACATCAAAACGAGCTTTGCGAAGCGTCTGGACAACCACCTGGTCAGTCAGGGACACACGATCCTGGATCTGGGATCTGAGGATTTCACGCGAGATGCCCCGCATCCGGTTTTTGACCCGGCGATCCGCCTGAAGCGCTTTGAACAGGAGTTGTCTGACCCCGATACTGCGGTTCTGGCGCTTGACTTTATAACAGGTCCTGGGGTGCATCCCGACCCGGCGGCAGGATTTGCCGCTGCGATGGAGAAAGCAAGAACGGCCCGGACGACAACACCAGTTGTTGTGGTTTCCATTTGCGGCTCGCAGGAAGACCCCCAGGATATCAACCGCATGCACGCCACCCTGCAGGATGCCGGTGCCATCGTTGCTGGCAGCAACGCGGAAAGCGCCCGCATCGTCGCGGAGATTTTGAAAATTCTGGAAGGAAGGTGAATTTGGTGGAAAAAGCTTTGGACAAAGCAGATGATACCCGATTATCAAGTGCCGGCAGGCTGAACGTCATCAACATCGGCCTGGAGACTTTTTACGATGCCCTGGTCAGACAGAATGTCAAGGTAGTGCAGTTGGACTGGCGGCCGCCGATCGTGCAGAGCAAGGAAATTGTCGACCTCCTGGAAGATTTTTTATAATCATCCTCATTCCGATCGTCGTGATCAGATAGACCTAAATGAACAAGAGGTGCAACATGGACATCAAGCAACGCATCGCGCAAGCCAACGAAACGGCCGTTCAGACCATCATCAAGTCTGACCCGGTCTGGATCGACATCCAGCCTGCCGGAGAAGCAGTTAAAGGGCTCGAAGATCACATGATCCTGCATTCCGGACCACCGGTCGCATTTGCCGATATGTGCCATCTGCACCGGCGCGGCATGGTCAGCGGGGCCCTCTTCGAAGGCTGGGCCAAAAGCGAGGCTGGAGCGGTGGCCTTGATCGAGGCTGGTGAGATACGCATCGCAAGCGCCCTGGATTTCAACACGGTCGGAGCCGGAACCGGGATCATCACCCGGTCGGTTGCCATGATGGTCATCGAAGACCGGACCAGCGGGAAACGCGCGGCGACCTTTCCAGCCGAGGGCCCTTTCCAGGGCGGGCTGTGTGGCTGGGGACTCTATTCACCTGAAATCGCCGAGAACCTGCGCCTGATGCGCGAAGAGCTGTTGCCTGTCCTGCGCGAGATCATCGTGCGGATGGGCGGGTTGGCGATCAAACCCATCCTAGCCGAAAGTTTTCAAATGGGCGATGAGAACCATACGCGCCAGACCGCTGCAGACTTGCTTTTTGACAAGGCAATCCTTCCGGCGCTTCTGCGGCTTCCCGTGTCCCAATCGCTCAAAGAAAAAGTCATGGACTATGTCACCCAGACACCTCGCTTTTTTCATTGCTTTGGCCAGGGCGCCAGCCGAGCGGTCCTGCTGGCTGCGCAAGGAACCCCGTATTCGACCGTTGTGACCGCTTTTGGCGGCAATGCGCTCGAGTTCGGCATCAAGGTTGCCGGCATGGATGACATGTGGTTTTCAGCGCCAGCGCCCATGATGAAAGGCCGCTACACATCGAGTCAGTACAGTGAAAAGGACCAGCTTCCCTGGATCGGCGATAGCTGCGTGGTGGAATGCGCGGGGATGGGTGGACTGGCTGCCGCCGCCAGTCCGATCGTCTGCAACCTGCGTGGTAAAACACTGCGGGACGCGATCAGCCAGACACGGGAAATGGAACTGATCTGCGTGACCAAGAATCCAAATTTCCCGGTGCCTAACCTCGACTTCGATACACTGCCGGTCGGCATCGATATCCGACTTGTGCTGAAAACCGGTATTGCTCCGGAGATACACGGCGGCATGTTCAACCGGGAAGGCGGTCTGATCGGCGCCGGCAGCGCGCGGGTGCCGATGGGCTGTTTCGAAAAAGCGATGAAAGCTTTCGCCGAGCGGTACCGCTGAGCAGGATGGCGCGATGAACCGAAAAATCCTCGTTTTGAATATTGGGTCAACCAGTTTCAAGTTCAAGCTTTTTGCCATGGGCAGGGAGGAGAACGAATTAGCTGGCGGGGAGGTAGCTGGGCTTGGCCTGCCTGAATCCCGCTGTCGTCTAACAGCCGGCTCCGTATGCAAGGAGACAACAGCAGCTTGCGCCGACCACGAACAGGCGTTCAGCTGGATCGAGGCATTTCTAACCCAGTCCGGCTGCCTTAGCAGTTGGGACGCGCTCGATGCCATCGGTTACAAAGCCGTGCACGGGGGCACACTGCGTGGCTCCCAGCGGGTTGATGAAACCGTACTGACGGTCATGCGTCAGATGAGTGCTTTGGCGCCGGCACATAATCCGGTCTATCTCAAGGTCATGGAAAACATAGCCAGGTACAACCCGCGAATACCCCAGTTCGTCTGTTTCGAGACTGCCTTTCATCGGACGATTCCGGAACATCGTCGCGTCTACGGCGTGCCATATGCCTGGTACCGGGATCTGGGCATCCAGCGCTACGGCTTCCACGGAGCCAGCCATGAGTCGGTCATGCTGCGACTGCACACGCTTGATCCGATGGCCAGGCGGGTGATTTCATTGCATCTGGGCGGCTCGTCGTCGGTCTGCGCCATTCTGGACGGGAGCAGCATTGCCTGCAGTATGGGGGCGACGCCGCAGTCCGGTCTGCTGCAGAACAACCGGGTCGGCGACTTCGATGTGTTCTGCTTGCCCTACCTCGCAGCGCAGTTCGGCGAAGACGTGTCTGCTGTGCTCAGCCAGCTCGCCAGCCAGTCCGGCTTGCTGGGGCTGAGTGGCGTCAGCAGCGATATGCGCATCCTGCTGAAGCAGGCTGGAGCCGGATATGCGCAGGCAGAATTGGCTATCCGAGCTTATGTGGACGGAATTGTCGGTTATATCGGCATGTTTCGCGCTTACCTGCATGGGTGTGACGCGTTGGTTTTCACTGGCGGCATCGGCTGCAACAGTGCGGTGATCCGGAACCGTGTTTGTGAGCAGTTGTCGGACTGGCCTGTCCGTCTGGACCTTAATCGAAACAGTGAGTCTCAGGAAGGCAGCATTCATGATGCCGCAAGCGCCGTCCGGGTCTGGTGCCTTGAGCCTCGGGAGGAATGGCTGGTCGCCCGGAAAACATGGCAATGCCTGCAGGAGGAAAACCCGTGATGCACGTCTGCATGCTGGCGAATCAGGCCTGGCTGACCCCAGTGCTGCTTGCACCGGCAGCGATGCCTGGTATGCTGCATTCCAGTTTCCGGACCGCTGTCAACTTGCGGATAACCCCGACGCCTGGTAAGGTTCGGCTTCTGACACTGCTTCCCGACCATTATCCTGCCGTGCCCGACAGCCTTACGCTCAAGCCTGCTGATCTGGAGCTGGTCCGCCGGCAACCGATAGGCACGCAACTAACCAAAGAGAAGGGACGAATCCGGATCGGCAAGACGAACGACCTTGAACTGTTTTTGCCAGAGTCAATCAACCGGTTTGCCTGGCTCCGCCCGGTGAAAGCGACCTGCGACTGGCGCGATGCGATCCGTGCGTTCCCGGATTATCTTCCCGATTTTGCAAATGAGCACGGCCTTGCCCATTTGCCGGCTGCCGACCAAAATCAGGTGGCTGGCCAACTGCACCGTTTTGCCCGTGCGCTGCTGCGCGGCGATACCGCAAGAGCTTCTGCAGCGTTATGCCGGGTCGTAGGTCTGGGCAGGGGTTTAACGCCCGCAGCTGACGATCGTCTTGTCAGCATCATGGGTTTGACCGGCCTGATCCGGCAGCAGCTTGGACAAGTGCCAATCGGGCTCGCTATGGAAGATCTGCTGCCGGGCCGTACGACAGATGTCAGCAGCAAGTACCTGGTCTGTGCAGACGAAGGTTATTACCCATCGAGCCTAACGGCTCTATGGCAGGCGATTTTGGAAAACACGTGCAGGGAATGGCCGGCGGTCATCCAAGCCGTTGCGGCGATCGGGGGCACATCCGGCCGTGACTATCTGGCTGGAACCGCCATCGCCTGTTGGGAAACGACAGCCTTTTTATCAGCGGTAAAGGAGCAAAACCATGCAATTTGTTGAGGCAGTGCCTGGAATCAAGGTGTTGAGAACACCGTTCAGCGGCAGTTGGAGCGGTGTGACGCTCGTTCGCGGCAATGAAAACCTGTTGATTGACAGCGGGGCCAGCGCAACGGTTGTCGATGAGGTGATTGTGCCGGCCCTGCAAGCAGAAGGACTTACAGTCGGAGACATCAGTTGGCTGCTCAACACGCATTGCCACGGCGACCATATCGGCGGCCATGCCCGGCTCAGGCAGCTTGGTGTCAAAAATATCGCGACGATAACCTGTTCGGCTGACAAGCTAGGGCATCCGCTCATCTACAGCAGGCAGATCCGGGCCCGGTTCCCTGAGCACAGCCCCCCGCCGCCGGCCGTCCTGAACGGCGTTGAAGCTGACCTGCTGTTGAACGACGGTGACCTGATCGGCAGGCTGCGCCTAATTCACACACCTGGCCACGACACGGATACTGTTAGCTGGCTCGACGAACAAACAGGCACCCTTATCTGCGGTGATTCCCTGCAAGCCAACGGTACCGAGCTCCAGGGCGTGGGTTTCTACCAGGATCTGCCCGCTTATCGGGCTACACTTGAACGGCTGACTGGCATGAAGATCGATAACCTTGTCGCAGGGCATGACTATCTGCCATATGGGGCTCTGGCGATCGGGCCCGCCGCTGTATCAGCATTTCTATCCGGCTGCTTGGCGATCACATACCAGTACGATCGTGAGATAAAGAATCTTTGGACACAGGGTGTTCAGGATCCGGTTACACTTGCAAAGCGCTTGATTCAAACGGTCAATGGCCAGGAACCGGCTTATCTGTTCCTGCCCCTCTATACGGTAACGGAGCACATCAAGCATGCCCAACTGTGACGCTGCCATCCTCGATGCCATCCGCAGCCGGAGTGGCCAGGCTTCCAGAAAGGAAATCCAGCAGGCAACGGGTCTTTCCTGGGGGACGATGTGTGCTCAGATCAATCAGTTATTGTCTGACGGAACGCTCTTGTCGGAGCGGCTGCAACCAGCTGGCCGCGGACGGCCTGTGCTGTCTTTGAGGCTTAACCAGCAGGCCCGTTATATGGTAGGGCTGGACATCGGGGCCAGTCAGACGAAGATCGTGATTTGCGACCTGGCCTTTCGTGTCATGCATCAGCAGGTATTGCCTACGCCCTATTACCAGGGCGAAAAGCATTTCTTTGCCTGGCTCTCCGGGCGTGTGCAAGATTGCCTCCAGAACTCAGGCCTGGCCAGAGACAAAATCCGCGGGCTTTGTGCCGCAGTCTCGGGCAACGTCGATTCTGAAAACGGCGTTCTGGTGTCAGGCGGTAACTTTGGCATCTCGTGGGGTGCTGACCTGCCGTTGGCCGCCAGGCTGAGCGAGAGGTGCCAACTGCCGGTTTGCAGTGTGACAACGCAGGCTGCGGCTGCCTGGGCTGAATATCATTTCGGCGAACATGCCGGCTGCGGCAACCTGGTCACCATCGGGCTTGGCGTCGGGATCGGCTCCGGTGTGGTGGCTAATCATCGTTTGCTGATCAGCCAGCCCGGGCGGCCGATCGGCTACATAGGCCATTTGCTGATGCCAGGGAACAAGCATATCTGCACGTGCGGTTTCCGTGGCTGCCTCGAAGCCTATTCCGGTGCTCATTTTCTGCGCCAGGCTGCACGGGATCAGCTGCCGCACCGGCCGGAGCTGCACGATGCCCGCGCCTTGGACCAGGCAGCTGCAACCGGGGATCCCGACGCAGTCGAGATGATGAACCTGGCTGCCTCGTATAACGCGATCGGCATTGCCAGCATGGTTCAGCTTTATTCCCCTGATGCGATTGTTTTTTCCGGCGGACAGAGCCAGCCTCAAGGATATGTCTATCAACAGACCATTCAGGCGATCAACGGTATCCTGCCTGTCGAACGCCGTTCACGCATGAAATTCAGCCTGTCCAGGCTGGGCGTTATCCAGTCGGCGCTTGGCGCTGCCCGGCTTGCTTACGAGAAATTCATATAG
>JAAYJD010000311.1 GCA_012523135.1 Clostridiaceae bacterium | reverse complement strand
CCGTTGGCACCATGATCCTTTTGGCGGCACGATCGAGCATAACCGGATCTACGGCCTGGGTGCGGGCGACAACAAGGCTGGGCTGGCTGCCGCGGCGTTTGCCGTTCGCGTTCTTAAGGACTGCAAGGTCAGGCTGACCAAGCCGGTCATCCTTGCGGCCTATTGTGACGAGGAGTATGGCGGCGGCAACGGCGCCCTGGCCGCCTGCCTGCGCAACCGGGCGGACACGATCGTCAACCTGGACGGCGGCAACTACGAAATCTGGACGATCGCACCGGGCGGCTGCATGGTTGCCATCCGGCTGCACAAGACGGAAACGACCGACAGCCTGGTCGATCTATACCAGGTGACGGAGCGCCTGATGCAGGAGCTTTTGGTTTTCGCCGCCAGGCGGCGGGCGGAGCTGGGACAGATCCCGGAATATGCCGGGACCGATATGGAACGGTCCGCCTTCAGGCTGTTTTCCCTGAAGAACCTTGATGAGAGCCAAAACGAGCTGGATATTTCCTTTGTAATCTACACCCTGAAAAGCAAAGACGAGATCCAGACGGAACTGGACGAGATGCTGCAAAGGCTCGAGCCGGTATTCCGGCAATTCCGTGTCGAAACAACCGGCTTTCAAGCCGCGACCCGCTTCTTCCATTATGGCCGCACCGATAAAAGTAACGGCGCGGCCGCGGTGCTGCAGCAGGCAGCCGCGGAGGCGATCGGGCACCCCGTCGCGGAAAAGGGCTCCTGCCTGACGGACCTCTCTTTGTTTCTCAAGTACGGCAGCCCCGCCAGCCTGAATTTCGGCATCATCCGTGATTTTGCCCTGCCCGGCGGCGCGCACCAGCCGGACGAGTTTGTGGACTGCGACCAGTTCCTGGCCTACAGCCAGGCCTTGATCCTGTTTTTGCTGCGCTTCGGCGGGGTCGCCGGCGGCTGAGAAAGAAGGGAACCGCATATGGTGAACGCATCGGGTAAAATACGGGTCGGCATCGTCGGGATGGGGCGGACGGCGGCCTTCATGCGCCCGGTGATCGCGCATCCCCACGCGACGCTGGCGGCCGTCTGCGATCTAGATGAAGACCTTTGCCGGGCCGCGCTGGACCGGTATGGCGTCGGGTCGCCACAGCCGGCCATCTACACGGTTTATGAAAACATGCTGCAATCCGGCAGATTGGACGCCGTGATCATCGGGACACCGGTTTACGCGCATGTGCCCCAGAGTATCCTGGCGCTGGCGGAAAACATCCATGTCTTTTCCGAAGTGCCGGCGACCTGGTCGCTGGATGAGGCCAAAGCCCTGGTCCATGCCTGCAGGACGAGCCAGGCGACCTACATGATGGGCGAAAACAGCTGCTACGACCGCTCGATCATGACCGTCCGAAACATGATCGCTGACGGCGTTTTTGGACACATCCATTATGCCGAGGGCGAATACATCCACGAGTGTCTCTCCCTGCTCGCCAAAACGCCCTGGCGTGAAAAATTGTTCGCGCTGAACGGCCTGGTGTACACGACGCACGAGATTGGCCCGATCATGTCCCTGATCGGCTGGGACCGCATCGCGCGCTTGTCCGCGATCGGCAGCGGCTCCCATTTCGCCGGCAAGGCCGGACAGCCCTATGTGCAGGAAACGCGCCTGGTCATGCAGGGCCAGACCGCGCAAGGCCGGCTGGTTCGCGTCTGCCAGGATTTCCAGTCGCCGGGTACCCACAGCCACCACCGCTATGTCATCCAAGGCGTCAATGGCCGTTTTGAATCGGGCTACCGCGATTTTCCCGCCCAGGTCATGGCGCCATCGATCCAGGACGAAAAAGGAAGCATGGTCTGGAAGAACTTAAGCGAGTTCGAAGCGAGATATCTGCCGGATATCTGGAAGCGTTCCGAAGCAGAAGCGAAAAAACATGGCCATGGCGGTTCTGATTATGTTCTGATCAACGACTACCT
>JAAYJD010000310.1 GCA_012523135.1 Clostridiaceae bacterium | reverse complement strand
GAGCTCTATACGGGCAATTGCCTTGGGATCTGCTTCTGGCCAACCCGGGCCGGTCATATGCATGCCGGTCTAAAAGGTCAGGACATCGTCGGTCCTACCTTGGCGCTGCTGCAGCAAAAAGGTTTGAACACCTTAGCCTACTTCAATATCTGGAGCCGCTGGGCCTTCGATACCCACCCGCACTGGCGCCTCGTCAGAATAAATGGGACGCATACCACGCAATACCCCGGCGGAAGTCCCAGCCGTTACGGTCAGTGCTGCCTGAATTCCCCCGGGTATCAGGCGTATGTCAAAGCGCAGATGGAAGATTTAGCCTCCCATTATGATTTTTGCGGAGCCTGGATCGACATGCTTGGCTGGTTTGGCACCATCTGCTGCTGTCCGGATTGCCGAAAACGTTATTATGATGAAACAGGTTTGGAAATACCGGAAACGGTCGACTGGCACGACCCTCAATGGGTCCGTTTCCAAAGGAAGCGCGAGCAGTGGTTGGTCGATTTTGCCGTCATGGTGCGCCAAACGCTGCTGACCAAAAAGCCGGATATCAGCGTCGTCTTCAACTGCGGCGCCTGGCAAAGCGGCTGGATGGGCGGCAACACGCAGGCGTTCCTGGATCAGAGCGACTACCTGGCCGGCGATTTTTACGGCAATTCCCTGATGTACTCGACCTACTGCAAATTCCTGAATAATGCAACCAACAACCGCCCGATCGAATTCATGACCTCGCGCTGCGTTTCATTGACTGACCATACCACGATGAAAACGCCCGAAGAGCTTGAATTCACCGCCAGCGGTTCGTTTGCGCATAACGGCGCTTTCGTGTTTATCGATGCGATTAATCCCGACGGCACCATGAATCCGCGGCTCTATGAGCAAATGGGCGCGCTGCATCGGAAACTGGTGAAATACCAGAAAGAACTGGCGCCTGACGCGTTATTGGAACGCGATGTGTCTTATTTGTTCAATTTTGAGTCTTTTATCCGACCAGACCAGGGCCAGATTTCATTGCGCAAACTGGCAGATGGAAAAATCTCGAAAGATGTGACCGGCTCACCTCGCCACAAGATGATGAACATCGCTAAGGCAATGATCGCGGATCACCTGGCGTTTGACCTGACATGCCTCAAACAGCTTGAGGAAGCCGTTCGCAAAAGCCAGTTGATCGTAGTTCCCAACCAGGCCGTCATGCTGGATGAAGAACTGGATCAACTCAAGGCGTTTGTCGATCGGGGCGGCTCGCTCCTGATCACCGGAAACAGCGGCCATGTTGACTGCGACGGCAACAAACTGACTGACTTTGCCCATGCGGAACTGTCCGGTGTCCACCAACTGGGGACGACCGCTGAAGACGTCACTTATCTCAGGCCGATGCCGGGCGCTGAGGATTACCTGGACGGCTATGATGCCGCCTATCCGCTTTCCGTCGACCGCCACGCCGTGCTGGTCCGGGCCGACGACGATGTGCAGGTCCTGGCCCGCCTGACCCTGCCGTGGTCTCATTCCCAGGAAATTCATCGTTTCGGCTCAGCCATATCCAATCCGCCAGGCATTGAAACCGACTATCCCGCCCTGACGCTTCATCCGTACGGGCAAGGCAAGGTGATGTTCCTTTGTGTCCCGCTCGAGGAGATCGAATTTGAGGCGCAGCAAAAAGTCTTCGCCGGCATCCTGAGACACCTGTTGACCAAGCCGCCCCTGGTCCGGACGACAGCGCCGGCCTGGCTCGAATGGCTGGTTTATCATGACCGGGCGCGGGGTCGTTACCTGATCTATGCGCTGAAAATAATGGAAACCTACTATGCCGGAAGTGCCGATAACATTCAGATTTCCATCCGCCTGCCCGATGTGTCCGGCAGCTTGCGCGATGTCGGCCGCAATGTGGACGTCCCCTATCTGCGTGACGGCGATTATGTGACCTGGACTGCTGATCGCATCGACGATTTCGCCATGTACATGCTGTCACAGGCTTAAAGGGAGGACAGAGCAATGGCTAAATGGTATCTGGAATCCAAATGGCGCAACCTGGTCGACATGCATATCCCGGACTGGAACGATACGTTTCTCAGCAGGTTTGATCCGCAAGCTTACGCGGATCACCTGGCGGCCAGCCGGGCAGACTGCGCCATTATCTATGCGGGCAACTGCCTGGGATACTGCTTTTGGCCATCCAAGGCCGGCCATATGCATCGGGGGCTCCTGGGACGCGATATTGTCTCCGAAACGGTGAAGGCCTGCCAGGCTAAGGGCATGCGGACGATTGTCTACTTCAATATCTGGAACCGGGTCGAATTCGATCGCCATCCCGACTGGCGGATGCGCTATATCGACGGGCGCGATACGACGGTAAACCTGGACGGAAGCCGAAACCGCTACGGGATCTGCTGTTTGAACCATCCGGATTTTCGCGCGTTCATCCGGAGCCAGGCGGACGATCTGGCCTCACTGGTGGCCTGCGACGGTTTCTGGATCGACATGATCGGCTGGAATGGCACGATTTGCTATTGCCCCAGCTGCCGCAAACGCTACTACGACGAGGCGGGCTGCGAAATCCCCGAAACAGTCAACTGGTACGACCCTGAATGGGTGCGATTCCAGCGCCGCCGTGAAGCCTGGTTTACCGACTTCACCCAGATTGTCGATCAGGCGATCCGCGCACGGCAGCCTGAAGCGACCATTGCCTATCAGTGCGGCACCTCACTCGGCGGCTGGATCGGTGCCGCGTCCCAGTCGTTTCTCGACCTCAGCGATTACCTGGCAGGTGATTTTGACAGCAACGCCTTGTCATGCTCCACCATCTGCAAGATCCTCAGCGGGGCCAGCCGCAACAAACCGGTCGAGTTCATGACGGCCCGCTGCACGAGCCTGGCCGATCACACGACCATCAAATCCTATCAGCAATTCCGCCAGAATGTCGGTGTGGCGCTTTCCCGCAACTGCGCCTTCTGCTTTATCGATGCCATTGATCCGGTCGGTACCATGAACCGGCGTTTTTACGACCAGATGGGCCAGCTGCAGCGCGAAATGAAGGTCTACATGGATGACGTTGTTCCTGAGGCTACCTTACTGCGGGATGTGACTATCTATTACAATCTTGAATCTGGCGTTGACGTGTCAATGAACGGCAAGCCTATCGCCGATTTTTCAAACACCATCTGGGGCGGATCGATCGGAACGCAATTACCCCGCTTAAGAAACATGGCCAAAGGCCTGATTGCCAGCCATCTGGCCTTTGATATCGCGTGCTGGAATACGCGTCAGGATATGCTGTCTGAAAGTCAGGTCATTGTCGTTCCCAATCAGCTCATGCT
>JAAYJD010000048.1 GCA_012523135.1 Clostridiaceae bacterium | reverse complement strand
TCAAAACAGCCTGGGTCGCACCAACGATCGTTGTGCCCGAGCACCTGTTATCCAATGATGGCCTTGAAGGCCTCTTCATATTTGGCTGCATCTTCTGGTAAAATATCATGATTGAGTCTCAAAACATAGAAACTTACTTGATATACGTATTCAGCTGAAGCAGGCATGGATTTTGTGACATCTCTTACAACATTCGCTCGCTTCCAGGCATCGTCTGCATATTGAAACACTTCCACGGTGTTATCAGGTGATGCAATATCCGCATCTTTATGTGCTGGATCACTGAAGTTGACTTTGGATGTATATTGATGCGGCCGACCGAGCAGGCCGTTCGGATCAGTCGTTTCATTATAAACAACCACATTCGTGATAGGCATCCCCGAGGATTTCAGTTCTTCAACGATTTGCTCTGCAGTATGTGTTGCTATAACGGTACCGCTGCAGGCAACGAATGAGTAGACCATCAACACTATCAAAATAATAGAAACGATCCGTTTCATTTGACGTCCTCCTTCAACATGGGATTTCAACTTCCATAGCTTCCACTGGTTCGCTCCGAACAAAGTCCATGTGGTTATCATGAAGTGGCCCATTCAAAAGTGTATCAGCCAGAGTTAGGTTGCCCATTGATTTCTTTCCTGGTCCTTATGTTATTCGCCCTCGTTTTCACACATCTGCTTCGCTTGCGCTATAAACAACCGTAACCAACCGTACCGCTCCTTCTGATGCATTAGGTGGGTCTTTGCACTTCTTGGGCAAGTGAAAACAGTCCTGCTGATTGTTCAGGTAATCTATCAAGCCATGCAACAGCAGTTCTGACTATATGTAGTATAGCACCAGTCCAAGTCTTCGATTACAGATAGATACTCATGTAAATGATGATGATCGAGCCGCTGCATCAGATATGGTTGCTGCCGACTGCAAATCAGTCCCTGCTCCATGCCCTATGCACAATCCTGAATAACGAAAAAACCCTGAGACCATTCAGTCCCAGGGTTCTGGTGGGTAGTATTGGACTCGAACCAACGACCCCTTGCATGTCAAGCAAGTACTCTAACCAGCTGAGCTAACCACCCGAGTGCTTGATCATTATAGCTTCACGTTTGTGATCTTGTCAAGATCAGCAGATTTCAAAAAATGGCCGAAAAATAGACGGAAAACAGCTTTGCAGCATGTTTTCACCGGCTCATTTGCCGGGAATCATGGGTGCGCAGCCGGATCAAGCTGAGAACAGCCGGCAAAAACATAAACGCTGCGGTTATCACGGCCACCGGCCGATAGATGTCCTGGCCTTGCCTGCTGCTAAACGCATATAGGAAGGAGGGCAGGCCCTGGACGGCATACATCAATGGAATCAGCTGCCAGTACGCGCGGTCGATCTCAAGGGGTTCGTCAGCAACGGTGCGGGTGACAAGCCAGGCAAAAAGCTGGAAAAAAAGAAAGGTTGTCAAAAGCCAGCCGCCGAAATTTGTCAGGGGAACGCCGAAGTAGGCGCCGCCGGATTCCCAGATCCAGCAGCCGTGCAGCGTTGACATGATCGGATCGAAGCTGAGGTTCCAGGTCAGCATCAGGAAAGCCGCCGCCAGGGGCTGCAGCACCAGGTGCTTTTTTCGGATGCCGGTTCCCCTGCTGTTGAAAAAGATGCCGGCTGTGGTCCAGGCCAGGTAGCCCGTAAAGAAATAGGCGGGAAAGATCATGACAGGAACCACACCGATTTTTTCACCGAGCTTATCGGTATAGGCGAAATGGCCGAACGGGAACCCGACCGCTATGCTCAAGGTTTCAAGCGACCAGGTGACAACCACCGCCATGCAGAAGAACAGGACAATCCGGTTCAGACCATAGCGGTACCAGCCGTGCGTACAGACGAAGATCATCAGGAAAAAGCCGCCGTACAAGCGCATCTGCCCTTCTGTTACCGAAAACGGGCCCACGGAAAGCAGAACGAAGACGAGCAGATTAGCCACGAACGAGATAACCAGGATTTGCTTCATGTATTTGACTACGGATGGCGGTATCGGATTCACCGGGCCTCGCTTTCCTGTGCTTCTGTGCGGTTACAGCCTTTTTGTTTTCGGATCGACATCATGGCTGGGCCTGAACATATCGGGCAGCTGAGAAACCGGCCAGGCTGCCGGTCGAGAAGGCGGCCTGCAGGTTGTAGCCGCCGGTGTCGCCGTCGATGTCCAGCACTTCACCGGCCAGAAAAAGCCCGGGAACCAGACGGGACATCAGGGTCCTGGGGTCGACCGTGTCCAGCCGGACCCCGCCGGCCGTGACCATCGCCTCGCGGTAGCCGTGCGTGCCGCTTACCGTCAGCGTCAGCTGTTGCAGGCAGGTGGTCAGTTCAGTCAGCAGGCGGTTGCTGACGTGCCCGGCAGTCAGGTTGTCTGGAATCCGGGCAATCCCGGCCACGCTCGCAAGCAGGGCTCTGGGCAGTCCAGGGAAGGCTCCGGACACGGCGTTGTACAGCAATTGGCGCGGCTGCTCCCGGCAGGCTTCCCGAAGTGCGGCCAGGACGTCGGCCTGTGCCAGGTCCGGCAGCAGGTTGATCAGCAGCTGCCATACTTCCGTTTCCGCTTGCGGCAGATAATCCCGTGAAAGCCTGAGCACGGCCGGACCTGAGAGCCCGGTATGCGTGAAGAGCAGATCCCCCCGGGTGCGGGCGACGGGTTTGTTAGCCGCAACCAGGCGTACATCGGCCGACGGGCAACTGATGCCGCTGAGGCGCTGCGGCCAGCTTTCGGCACAGGTCAGCGGAACCAGGGCCGGACGCAGCTCGGTCAGGGGATGGCCGGCTTTTGCGGCCAGCCGATACCCGTCGCCGGTGCTGCCCGTACCCGGCCAGGATGAACCGCCGCAGGTTATCAGGGCGGCTTGGGCGGGATAGGGTGCCCGGCTGCTGATGACCTCCTCCAGGCCGGCGGAGCCGACAGTCAGTTTATTGACGGTTTCACCCAGCCGGATCTGCACCCCAGCCGCGCGGCAAGCCGCTTCGAGCGCTTCGGCAATATCGGCCGCCCGGTCGCTGACGGGAAACACCTTGCCATTGGGTTCGGTCTTGACGGTGACGCCTTGTTGTGCCAGCAAGGCGATCAGCTCAGGCCTGAAGAAATGCCGGAAGGCCGGGAACAGGAAGCGTCCTTGACCGAAATAGGCCCCGATAAAACCGTCAAGCGGCGCCGCGTTGGTCAGGTTGCAGCGTCCGGAACCGCTGACCCTGATCTTGCGGCCGCATTGGCCGTTCTTCTCCAGTAACGTGACTTGTGCGCCTGTCCGGGCCGCCTGCCAGGCGGCCAGCAGGCCGGCCGCACCGGCGCCAATGACAACGACGTGGTTCATGTGAGCCCTCCTGGCTTCATTATGCAGGACGAGCCAGTCGATGTCCACGACCGGCCCGCCGGAGAAAACAAGCAAGAAACACCATTCAGATCGACGCGTGATAAGCTATAATCAAAGCAGGCGGCAGTGTCGGCAGGCTGCCTCAGACATCCCCATATCCGGAGCCGGCATGGAGGTTGACATGGCACAGGTTATCAAACAAAAGGCTGCGGACAAACCCTTCTGGCAGGATCCCGGACAATTGGCTGCCAACCGGCTGCCGTCCCGCGCCGATTTTTTCGCTTACCCGGATCGGGAATCCGCCGAACACGGCCAGCGCGGCGATTCTGCTTTTTACCGGCCGCTCAACGGTCAGTGGTCCTTTCTCTACCTGACGGATCCACGTGCGGTTCCCGCAGATTTTTTCGCACCCGATTACGACGACACGGATTGGGACCAGATTCCCGTGCCCTCGAACTGGCAGATGCTGGGCTTCGGGAAACCGAACTACACCAATGTCAATTATCCGTTTCCCTACGATCCGCCCCACGTGCCGGACGACACCCCGGTCGGCTGCTACCGCAAGCGCTTCCGGCTGCCTCAGGGCTGGACCGGCAAGCAGGTGCGCATCCATTTTGCCGGCGTCGATTCCTGTTACGAGCTCTATCTGAACGGGAAAAGCGTCGGTTTCAGCAAAGTCGCCCACATGCCGGCCGAGTTCGACCTGACCTCTGGCCTGGAGCAGGGGGAGAATGTCCTCGCGGTTCTCGTCTACCAGTGGTGCGACGGCAGTTATCTGGAAGACCAGGACTGCTGGCGCCTGCACGGCATTTTCCGCGATGTCTGCCTGCTTGCCGATGAGCCGCTTCGCCTGCAGGACGGCTGGACCGAAGCCCTGCTGGCCGGTCAGCCGGACCAGGGGTCGCTGCGGGTCCATCTGACCGTGGGCCAAGCATTGCCGGAAACCAGCTTCCCGGTGCGGCTGCACCTGCAGCTTCGGGACGGCAGCGGCCCGGAACGGGTCTTTGACCTGACGGCCCGTGCCGGTGCGGACGGCTTGGCCGTCCTGGACGAAACCTGGCCAATCGACGGCATCCGAGCCTGGAATCCGGAAGAACCGTTCTTGTATCTGCTGCTGGTCGAACTGCCGGCGGAGAGGAGAGGTGCGTCCTGGTATCCGTTCCGGATCGGTTTCCGTACGGTCGAGCGGCGCGGCAGCACGGTGCTGGTCAACGGCCGGCCGATCAAGCTTAAGGGCGTCAACCGCCATGACACGCATGATCGCCTGGGCCATGTCACGCCGCTGGGCGACCTGATCCAGGACATCCGCCTGATGAAGCAGCACAACATCAACACCGTCCGAACCAGCCACTACCCGAACGACCCGCGCTGGCTCGACTTGTGCGACGAATACGGTATGTTTGTCATCGACGAGGCCGACCTGGAAACGCATGGCGACCACATCACGGGCTATGCGCTGAGCTCAGATCCCGACTGGACCGCCGCCTATGTCGAGCGATTGGAACGGATGGTCAGCCGCGACCGCAACCATCCCTCGATCATCATCTGGTCGATGGGCAACGAGTCCGGCTACGGCAGCAATCACCTGCGCATGATCGAAAAGACCCGCGCCATGGATCCGACCCGCCTGATCCATTATTGCGAGGCGGGCTGGCACGAGGAGGTTGACATCGTCAGCAGCATGTACCCGGTGGCGCACGCCTTGCCGGGACACGAACGGGCCGACCTCAAGCCCGGCCATCCGCTCGACCGGGCTTATTCCGTGGCGGAATTCGCCCGGGCGACGGACCGGCCTTACTTCATGTGCGAATACGCCCATGCCATGGGCAACGGCCCGGGCAACCTGCAGGAGTACTGGGACTTGATCAACCAGCACCCGTCCCTGCTGGGCGGATGCGTCTGGGAATGGGTGGACCATGGCATCCTGGCCGTACAGGATGAAACGCCATTTTACGCCTATGGCGGCGATTTCGGCGATTACCCCCATGACGGCGTATTTTGCATCGACGGGCTCAATTACCCGGACCGCACGCCGCACACCGGCCTCATGGAACTGAAGCGTGTCCTGCAGCCCGTGGCGATCGTCGCGCTGGATCTCTCCGCGGGCCGGTTCAGCCTGGTCAACCGCCGGCTCTACACGGACCTGGCCGATCTGGCAGGACGCTGGTCTGTCCGGCGTGACGGTCAGGAAGTGGCCGGCGGTCTTCTGGACCTGTCCGGCTGCCCGGCAGGCGCGCAAAAGGAACTGGTCCTCCAGTTGCCGGCGACAGACCGCGAGCATGACTGGACACTGGATCTGCAGCTGACCCAGCAGCAGGCCACGCGGTGGGCGCCGGCAGGTTTCGCGGTCGCCGAAAGCCAGTTTGTCCTGGCCGAGGCGGACCGGACGCCCTGGCTGCCTGTTTTGTCCGATTTGCACGCCGTCGAGGCGGACCACCGGCTCCACATTACGGGCGAACAGTTCCGGGTCATCTTCGATACCCGCCGGGGCTTGCTGACCAGCTACACCTGGCAGGACCAGGTTCTGCTCAAGGAAGGTCCGCGTGTCGCGCTCTGGCGCGCTCCGACCGACAACGACCAGGGTTTTGCGCATGTGGCAGACCAATGGCGCCGAGCGCGCCTCGACCACCTGCAGGAGCGGCTGGTTTCCTGCACGTGGAGACTCGGTTCAGACCGCATCGTCATCCGCTGTGAAAAAGTCCAGGCGCCGCCGGTGCTGCGCCCCGTCTGCCGCACCACCAGCACCTACACCATAACCGGCGACGGCGCGATTCGTTTGGATACGCGGTTTGCTCCGGAGACAGACCTGCCGTACCTGCCGCGCATCGGCCTGGAATGGCAGCTGCCCGGTGAACTGGACCAGGCCGCCTGGTATGGCCGCGGACCCCGGGAGAGCTACCCGGACAAGAAGCTCTATGCCAAGGTCGGCCTGTGGCAGTCATCCGTCGCCGATCTGCACGAGCCCTATGTCCGTCCGCAGGAGAACGGATCGCATGAAGACTGCCGCCATCTGACCTTGACGGATGCGCGCGGCATCGGCCTGTGCGTGGCCGCCAACGACCGGTTTGCTTTTACAGCCCACGATTACAGCCACATGGACCTGACCGCGGCAGAGCACGATTGCGAGCTTGCCCGTGACCCGGATACCGTCTGGCTGACGATCGACGCCGTCCAGTCCGGCCTGGGCAGCAACAGCTGCGGTCCTGAGCCGCTTCAGGCCTACCGGCTGATCCCGGAACCGGTCCGGTTGTCGCTCCTGATCAAGCCCTATGGCAACGGTCTGCACGACGCTTTTCGGCTGGCGGCTCACTGGCCGGAAACCGGCGAAGACCAGGAATGATGATATAAATGCAATAGAATTGTAATGCTTCCCCGGTGTATCTGTCTTATAATGAACGTACAAGATATTGTGTTGAGCACCACATAAGCCACTACATCTTGACGTAATGACCACTAGCTTGACCGCTCATCAACAGCCATTTACCGGGAGGAGCAGCCACATGATAACGCAGATCAGGAAACGAGACGGGCGCATCGTGCCCTTTCACCGCGAGAAGATCACCTGGGCCATTTTCAAGGCGGCGAACGCCGTCGGCGGAGATGACTGGTCGATCGCCGAGCGGCTGACTGACCAGGTTATCGGGCTGGCAGACGCCCGTTTCCCCGACGACGGAGCCGATGTGGAAAGCATCCAGGACATCGTCGAGAAAGTCCTGATCGAAAACGGTCATGCCAAAACCGCCAAGGCCTATATCCTCTACCGGGAAAAGCGGCGGTCCGCGCGCGAAGCCAATGCCCTGATCGGCGCCACCATCGACATGTTTTCGGCGTATCTGGGCGACAACGACTGGCAGATCCAGGAGAACGCCAACACGCAGCGCTCGATCAACGGCATGAACAATTACGTACGCGAGACCTTCACCAAGCAGTACTGGCTGCATGAAGTCTATCCGAACGATATCCGGGAAGCGCACCTGTCCGGAGACCTGCACCTGCACGACCTGGGCTTTTTCGGTCCGTATTGTGCCGGATGGGATCTGCGCCAGCTGCTTGCGGACGGGTTCGGCGGCGTCCCCGGCAAGGTGGAATCCAGCCCCGCCAAGCACCTGCGCTCCTTCCTGGGCCAGATCGTCAACTCGACCTTCACGACTCAGGGCGAAACGGCCGGTGCCCAGGCCTGGTCTTCGTTCGACACGTATTGCGCGCCGTTTATCCGCTACGACAAGCTCGACTACAGCCAGATCAAGCAGGCGCTGCAGGAATTCATCTTCAACATCAACGTGCCCACGCGAGTCGGTTTCCAGTGCCCGTTTTCCAACCTGACCTTCGACATCGTCGTCCCGCGGACGCTGAAAGACGAACCGGTCATCATCGGCGGCCAGTACATGGCGGAGTCCTACGGCGCGTTCCAGGCTGAAATGGACCTGTTCAACCAGGCGTTCTGCGATGTCATGCTGGAAGGCGACGCGCACGGCCGGGTCTTCACGTTCCCTATTCCGACGATCAACGTGACCCGGGATTTCGACTGGAACAGCCCGGTCGTCAACCGCTTCATGGAAATAACCTGCAAGTACGGTATCCCGTACTTCTCCAACTATGTCAACAGCGACCTGTCGCCGGAGGACGCCATCTCGATGTGCTGCCGCCTGCGTCTCGACACCAGTGAGCTGCGCAAGCGCGGCGGCGGCCTGTTCGGCTCCAACCCGATGACCGGCTCGATCGGGGTCGTGACGATCAACCTGCCGCGCATCGGCTACCAGTCGCGTTCCGAAGCGGAATTCAAAGCCAGGCTCTGGCGCCTGATCCATATCGCCAAAGACAGCCTCGAGCTGAAGCGCAAGACGGTCGAGGAACAGACCGGGCGCGGCCTGTATCCCTATTCGGCGCATTATTTGCGCGCGATCAAGCAGCGGACCGGCTCCTACTGGACCAACCATTTCAACACCGTCGGCATCGTCGGCATGCACGAAGCCTGTCTCAATTTCCTCGGAGCCGACCTGGGGCTGACATCCGAACAGGGCCAGGCATTTGCCCAGCGCATCCTCAGCTACATGCGTGACCAGCTCAAGCAGATCCAGGAGGAGACCGGCCATTTCTACAATCTGGAAGCGACGCCGGCCGAGGGGACCAGCTATCGGCTGGCTAAACTCGATCGGGATAAATTCGCGGATATCCTCTGCTCCGGAGACGACATCCCGTATTACACGAATTCCAGCCAATTGCCGGTCGGCTTTACCGACGACATTTTCGAAACGCTTGATTTGCAGGACGACTTGCAGAGCCTCTATACCGGAGGGACTGTCCTGCACCTTTACCTGGGCGAACGGATTTCGGATCCGGAGGTCGCCAAGCGGCTGATCCGGAAAGTGTTTGAGAACTACAAGTTGCCGTACATCAGCCTGACGCCGACTTTTTCGATCTGCCCGGATCACGGCTACCTGGCCGGCGAGCATTTCACCTGCCCGGAATGCGGCCGACCGGCCGAGGTCTGGAGCCGCGTCGTCGGCTATCTGCGCCCGGTACAGAACTACCATAAGGGCAAAAAGGAAGAATACCGCCAGCGCATCAAATATGTTGTCAGGGCCAGCGAACTGGCATGATTCCCGTCGCCGGCCTGGCCAGAACCTCGACGGTCGATTTCCCTGGCTACCTGGCTGCGGTCGTCTTTGT
>JAAYJD010000309.1 GCA_012523135.1 Clostridiaceae bacterium | reverse complement strand
GTCAATCGGCTTCATGGAGCTGCCTCCGGATGGTTTGGGCCAGCAGCGCGCGCCCGGCCGGATCGGCGGCGGTCTCCTGGCCGAACCAGGGGTTGGCAATCGTCGCGGCAATCCGGCCGCGGCCCATAACCAGAACGGTCTGGCCTAAAAAGAGCGCTTCCTCAATGCTGTGCGTGACCAGCAGCAAGGACGGCTGGTTCTGCTGCCAGATCTGAAGGACCAGCTTCTGGATGTGTTCGCGGGTGATGGCGTCCAGGGCGGACGATGCCTCGTCCATCAGGAGCAGGTCCGGCTCCAGCACCAGGGCCCGCCCGATGGCCACGCGCTGGCGCTGGCCGCCGGAGAGCGCGCCGGGAAACTTGTCGGCCTGATCCAAAATGCCCAGGCTCTGCAGCGTCCGGTCGGCCAGGGCCCGGCTGTCGGCGGCCGTCATGCCGCGGGACCTGAGCGGAAAGGCCAGGTTGTCGCGGGCTGTCTTCCAGGGCAGCAGGCCGTAGTCCTGCAAAATGAGACTGGTTCGGGCGCGCACGCGTTCCAGCGGCTTCCCGTCGATGGATATCCGGCCTGCAGCCGGCTGGATCAGGCCGGCCAGGGCGTAAAGCAGCGTCGTCTTGCCGCAGCCCGATGCGCCGATAATCGCACACGTGGCCCCGCGGCCGACCTCGAGCGACACATCCTGCAGGGCGGCTTCGTCACCATAGGCGACCGAGACATGCGACACCGTGATCATGTCAGTCCAAAAACGAGCTGTCGACCAGCTGGTCGTAGCTAAGGCTGGTCTTTTTGCCCAACACCTGTTCGTTCCAGGCCATGATTTGCTCCAGGTAAGCCGCGTCCGGCACACGGGCCAGGTGGTAATCGGGCAGGATGATCTTGTCCGTGACGCGGCTGTCCAGCTTGAGGGTGCTGACCAGGATCTCGCGGGCCGCGCGGTCGTCGGCGTTGATCGCGGCCACCGCCTGGTTATAGGCCTGGTGGAAGCGCTCAAGCGCGGCGCGTTTTTCCTGGATGGCCTTGCCGGTGAAGACCATCACCTCCGGGGAGAAGGCGTCGTCGCTTGGGAACAGCTGCTTGATAAGGCCATTCAATTCGCCCTGGGAGGCCATCGGCTCCGGAATGACGGCGATATCCAGCTTGCCTTGACCGAGCATCTCCAGCCGGGCCGGGATCTCGTTGATGTAGATCTTGTCCAATTGGTAATGCGGCCCGAGCATCCGGTCGGTCAGATAATTGGTCACGGAGATTTCCATGACGCCGGCCTTGAGCTCGGTCTTGCCGGTGATGTCTGCTTTGGTCAGGAAGGGGAAAACCCCGTCGGTGCTGGTCGTGATCTTGATGTCGAAGCCGTTCTCGACGTTGTTGACCAGTGCGATCACGTCGGTCATGGCCCCGTCCAGGCCGCCGCTGATCAGGGCGCTTTGCCGGTCCATGGCGTTGGTGTAGACCTGGACGGTCACATCCAGGCCCAGTTCGGCAAAAAGGCCTTTCTGGTCGGCATAGAAAATCGGCGCGGAGTCGACAGCCGGCATGACCCCGACGCGCAGGGACAGCGTTTCCGCGCTTTCGGACAGCTGCTTCTGGCAACCGGCTGCCAGCAGCCATAGCACAAGCAGCAACAGGATCAGGAACTTTTTCATGGTACCCCCAGCTCGTTTCATGCCGCTATTGTAGCACAGGCCAAACGGGCTGACATCAGGCAGCGGGATGCATGCACCGATCCCATCTTGCATCGTTGACACGATGAGCCGCGGATATGATCAGGATTGGTTTTCCAGCCGGCGCAAAGCGCTTGTGACGACCGCATCGGTGATAAAAAACGGATTGTTCGATTTTATGCAAAAAAATAGATCGCAGCATTTTTCCCGTGATAACCCGCCATTTTCGACCAACAGGCAAAGCATCTCGAATTCCCACATGACCGCAAGGTGGCTGGATGTGCATTGTTTGCGAAGCGCTTTATCATTGGAAACGCATATCCATTGGTGCTGCCTGGCTAATAAATAACAAAGCCAGTCATAAAAAGATAGCGGTTTGGGTTTATGAATAGCGGAATAAACTTGACCGATAGTGGGTTCTACAAGCCGCATGCCAAGTTGTCGGCAGTCATCCAGAGCCAGGCACTGTATTTCTTCTATTATGGTTGTTGCGACAGCAATTTGACCGGCATATCTGGATATACGTGGCAGTATTGTCTTGTCGCACTGGAAAAGATCAATGATAACATTTGCGTCCATGATGAGAGGTGTCTTGCCAGCTGATGTCACATATCTATACCCATGAGGAGGCCATCTCGCGCATTTTTATCAGGTCATAGCCTAGAATTTCCGCACCGCGGCCAAGCGATATTTGATTCGATTCCACAGCTATTCTGACCAGGCGCAGGAGTCTGTCTTCAACAAAGTGGCGCTGTGAAATGGCTTCAGGTTCATTTGCTTTCAGTATCTCAGGATCGTGACAAAAATGCGATGGGCTTAAGGCCATAGGTTCGTCTGCTTTTTTCAGATAGCGGCCAACCTTCCCGGCATACGCATGATTAAAACGGACCCATATTCCGTCACCGACACGGTCGGAAAGACGATATAGCACGGTCTTATAACTCACATGAAAGAGGTTCTTGATCTTGAGAACACGTTCAACCAGATCGAGACCTGCTGTATCCCGCCACGCCGATGCAAAGGACGCTTCGGGCATCAGGAAATGTGAGGCGAAAATATTCGCTTCAATTTCCTGGCTCTGGTCTTCTTCAGCCTGTTCAACCGCATATGAATCCAGGTGAAGCAGCAAATGGCCAAGTTCATGGGCTGTGCTAAAGATCCAGCGCTCCACGGAAATACGCTCCCAGACATTGACAACGATCGCTGGGCCGCCGTCATGAGCAGATACAGACAAGCCAAAAAAGCCGTCGGAAACCAGCCGGATCGGATAGAGCTTGATGCCGTGGTCCTCAACCAGATCAGCCATGTCACTTATTTTGGCGTCATAATCGATGCCCAGCGTTTTTCGCGCCAGTTGGGCAGCCTCTTTCGCGCGAGCTGCTCCGGATAAATCCTGTGATAACTGATTCTGGAAACCATCAAACGGATACGGGACTTTTTCGCCTGCCAGCTCTTCAAGATAAGTGTAGTTTTCAAGCCATTTTCCGACAGCTGCCAGGATGGTGGTCCGACTGTTCATTCTCTTCAGGGATCGAAAACGCACATGCTGAAGCACTTTGACAGGCAAAACCAGATCTGCTGTTTTGACACCCAGCGCCGCTGCCAGATTTTGGAGTGTGGACACTTTGGGACGGCTTATTCCGGTTTCAATATTGCGGTAGGCAATCCTTGAAAGACCTGCCATTTCCGCAAGTTTGGTCTGGCTTAACCGTTTATCTTTGCGGATGCGGCATAAGTTGCTGCTGATGGCCATCATCTCCATGGATCAACACACTCCTTTCATGACCAGTATATACATATGTTCAGGATTTGTATATATGATAAGTCATCCGCCAAGACATAGGGAGACGAAAACGACGCATGTTTTGCGCATTCGCCAAGCAAGTCAACGTGTGCGCGTCACCTGAACCATGGCCCGGCTGTTCAGCAGGATGCCCAGGCCGAGCCAGCCCAGCATGCTGAGCAAAAGGCC